>CAXTGN010000081.1:0-13732 GCA_964243455.1 uncultured Acidobacteriaceae bacterium | reverse complement strand
GTCCCTTGGAAGAGGCCTTCTTGGCCCGGCTGGTGTCCTGATTGAACTCCCGGCTCGATAGGGTCGTGATCGCCATGGCTCGTCTCCTTGGTGCAATGTAGAAATGTTACTACATCGCGATCCTTCCGTTACGGGATAGCCATGGTTAACGTGTACACAATCGTGTACCATCACCTTGAGAGTGAGCAGGCGTGGAGCTGGAGTTCGAATGGGACGAAGACAAGGCCGCAGTCAATGTCGCCAAGCACCGCGTTTCATTCCTGACGGCTGCCGAGGTCTTCGCCAACGAGATCCTGGAGCGGATCGACGACCGGGAGGACTATGGCGAGATTCGTTGGATCGCTCTCGGCAGGGTGGAGGCAGAGGTCTTCCGCGTGGTGTTTACCTGGCGTGGCGACAAACTCATCCGCATCATCAGCGCCCAGAAAGCGAGCAAGGATGAACGAGAAATCTACTACCGTGCGGCACTCCCTTAGCCAGATCAAAGCCATGCGCGAACGCGGCGAGGACCAGACCAGCCCCGACGCCCCCGAAGCCGATTCGCTTGGCGCGGAGTTCTGGAGCAGCGCCCGCGTCGTTATGCCGGCAGGAAAGACCTCCGTGCATCTACGCCTGGACAGCGATGTGGTGGACTGGTTCAAAGCCAATGGGAAAGGTCACCTGACCCGCATGAATGCCGTGCTCCGGGCCTACGTCGAGGCCCAGAAGCATTCGCCCTCACGGAGCTAATTTCCCATGCCGAAGATGCTGAACACACCTGAGTTCGGGAGCGAGCAGGAAGAAGCGGAGTGGTGGGACTCCAGCGAAGGTCGAGCCGCGATCTTGAAAGGATTCCAAGACGCCCAGCGTGAGGGCACCGTCAGGCGCGGAACTCTCAAGAAGAGTGGTCTGACACCGCAGCCACCAGAAGTAGGTCCTTAGAGCTCTCGTCGCCGGAGCTGTGCGGAAAGTGGGCGGCGCGAAGCGACGTCCAAGGCGGCTGCGGGCCGCCGTCTTTTCCCTAGCTCAGCTTCGGTCTGTATGGGTACGGAGTAGTCGCCAGCCGGCCAGAGAAGAAAAGCACAGCACAAGGGCAACACAGGCCGCTACACCGTAGCCTGCCGGTTTTGAAGCGGTCCACTGGATGTCCATGCCGAGAGAGCCTAGGAGGACTCCAAAGAAGGGAACCGTCGCAAGTAGCAGGAGCGGTAGAAGCAACAGGAGCAAACCGAATGCCGCCTTGCCTCTCGGAACCCAATCTCCTTGAAAAGCTTTCAAAGTGACGAAAGCCCCCGCAAGTACGAGAAGTGCCGGAAAGATAAAGAACAGCAACCCCATCGGCGAGTGCACGCCCATGATGAACATGTGATGGAGGAACAAACCCAAGGTGGCATATGCTGCGACAAGACCGAAGCCCAACGTCATCAGGCTTCCACCCAGAAATCCGAGCAAGGCACGACCGCTTGACGGTTTCAAGGCTTAGTCCTGTTCCTGATCGCTGCTCGGTTTCTTGACCACCAGCGACAGCCCATAAAGGGCATTCTTAAGCCGGTCGGGTGAATCGGAATAGAACTCTTCGAGCAGTCCCTTGAACTTGGCAGCCGAGGCTTCTGACATCTGACATTGATGGATCATGGCCACACCGACAAGGATCTTTGCGTGGTTGTCGCGGCGCTTCTGTTCGCGGATGTCGAGTGCCCGCAAACGTCGTTCGGAGGTCTTGAGTGCAATGATCCTGGCTGCGGTAGCCTTGCGGATGGCGGCAACTTCGGCGGCGGCAGCGTCGCGGATGGCTTTCTTCTGGGCTTCTAGCTCTTTGATACTCTTCGGGTTGGCCTTGGGCATGGCACTGAGCATACAATCAACTTCATCGAAGCGTAAACGGCTTTTACAGGCTAATGCGCGATACCTAGTTTGCTACGCAAACGTATCGCTAGAAGCAAAAGCAACAACCGCGGCAACCACAACCGCCGCGACAACCAACAAGAGCAAAGGCATCCTGGCTTGGCCATCGTTCATGTAGTCATGAAATCGTCCAGCCAGGCCCCGCCCGCAGCGGCGCACGCGAACTACATCGCCCGCGACGGCCAGTACGAGAAGCGCGGCGGCCTGGAGCTGGTCGAGTCGGGCAATATGCCCGCGTTCGCGTGTGAGAATCCGCACAGCTTCTGGGAAGCGGCGGACGCCTTCGAGCGCAAGAATGGACGCGCCTATACCGAGCTGCAGATCGCCCTTCCCCGTGAGCTTGCGCCGGAGCAGCGTAATGAGCTGGCCCGTGAAACCGCGCGGGAGCTGATGGGTGAGCGCTTCGCCTACACGCTGGCCGTGCATACGCCCCTGGCCAAGGACAACATCGAGCAGCCGCACATGCACCTGATGTTCTCGGAACGGGCCATCGACGAGCGCACCCGCGAGCTGTCTGAGGAGCAGTTCTTCAAGCGCAACGGGGCCAAGAAAGACCCCGAGTGGAATGCCCGCGAGAAGCCCATGGAGGTGCGCGAGAAGTGGGTCGAGATGATGAACGCCGCCATGGAGCGGCACGGCCATGAGCAGCGCCTGGATCATCGTTCCTGGGCTGACCAGGGACGCCCCGATCTAGCGGAGCTGGTGGAGCCGAAGTTGCTCGCGGGTAGTGAATCCGAGGCGAGGCAGTTGCATGCCTATGTGGACGGGCTACGGGAGCAAAGGGCCGAGCTTCCCGCCCCTCACCTGAGCCACGACAAGGTGATCGATCACTGGGAGCAGCAGGCCGAGAAGCAGATCGCCCAGGTCCGAGAGCGTGAGGCCCAAGAACTGTCTCGCCTGGACCGGCTGATCGCCGCTGCCAAGGAGCTGGCCTCTGCGGTCAAGGAGAAGACTGTTGAAGTCGCTCAGAATGTCTCTGAGCGGGTAGAGCAGTTACGCGATCGCTTCGAGCGCTGGCGGGAGAACCGGACCGAGAACGCGGACCAGAAGCTAGACACTCAACCGCGTTCCCCAGCCCAGGAGCAGGCAGAGAAAGTGCAGCAGAGGGCAGGGCCGGAGCTGCTTGCGGATGACCAGATCGAGCGCGGGCGCCAGGCGTTCAGGGAACGCTACGAGGCGTACCAGCGGGAGCGTGCGCCGGCTATTCCAGAGCCGAAACTGGAGCCCAAGCAAGAGCAGGTTCAAGAGAATAAGCAGGAACAGGAAATCAAGATCGACCGCGGCTTCGGGATCAGCCGATAGCACCGCAGGCTTCGCAGAGGAGTACAGGGCCATGGCAGAGCAACAGGTAGCAGGCAGTGCGGGCGAGATGATGGTCTTCGGCCTGATCGAACAGGCCGACCGGATCGGCAAGTCCGCGCTGGCCACCCAGCAGGACTTGACTGAGCAGATCCAGCATCTCGGCCAGGTGCAGGAGTGGGCCGTGAAGGCCGCCGTGGAGCTGCAGAAGCAGGCCTCGACGGCAATCAAGAATCTGGAATCGGAGCGGGCGCAGCTGCAGGCGAGTCGGACTGGCCTGGAACGCAATGCCGTCCAGGCCATCCAGAACGCCGTGCGCAGCCAAACCGCTGAGATCGAGCGACACACGACGCAGGCTCTGGCTACCCCACTGCATGCCATCGGGCAGGCTGCTGCCCAGGTGCGCCAGAACATCTCGGAGATCAGTTGGCTGGTGCGCAGCCTCATCCTGGCTGCCGGGATTGTGATCGGGCTCGCCCTTGGCTGGCTGCCCTTCCGGAGCAGCTTGAACCATCTCCAGGAGCAGGAGGACCGGATCGAGCAATACCTGGCCACCCAGCAGCAGCAGGCGGCACCCGTAGCTCCTGAGGTGTCCCATGCCCCGGCTCATAAAGGGAAGAAGTAGCCAGCCGGCAGCCTCGGCACCCCGGGCAAGGCTATGGATTTGCCGCTCGCCGCAGGCGAGCTTGGAACGCGCGACGCGTCCCACAAACCCACAGCCTCGACGGCGATACGTTAATCAACGAGACGGCTTTTTCTCGGACTAATTCTTAGATGTTGCAGACATAATAGTGCTTGATCAAGCGCTGGACTTTTCCTGCACATTCTTCCCCAAAACCGTCTTCTGAGCTTGGAGGGTGCGTGTGTTGAGCCATCGGCAGAGAAATCTCGTCGGTCGCGTCGTGGATTAGGAATGTGTTTGCCCCAGCGAGCCCCACCGACCAGTCATAAACCACAAATTCGGCGTCGCTAGACTCTGATGAAGAGCCAAGCTGGCCGACTCCAAACTTAACTGTGAGCGCAAGGTGCGCTACATCGTCTGCCCAGTTCAGTGGCCGCCATAACAACACAGGAAACATGAGTATGAAGAAGATGGAAGCGCCTCTTCGTGGCCGTTTCTTGATCACGCAATAAAGAGCTATTGCCAAGATGACGAGAGCCGCAATCCCGTACCCGAGTACCGTGAGCGGGATCAGCAGGAAGCTGACCGAGCCCGGCAGCCGACATATGAGTCCGAGTGTAGCGACCATCATCAGCGACACAAACGCGGGTTTGAGCGACCAGCGATCCGCCTCCGTGAAAAGGCCTCTCAGTCTCATACGCCTTAATGTAGCGGCAGGGCTACCTTCCAACAACCGCGCTCCCGACAAGGGCCTTGTCATGAGCTTAAGGGCAAGTACACTCCTCGCATGTTTAGCGGTAACGACTGGATTTCTGATTGGCGTAAAGCCGAAGTGCTGAGCCTGCGCATGGGCGAAATAAGCGCAGCGGTTCCCTTGCGCGGATCGTGGGAGCCCGACGACCGTATCGCTCTGGCGATGGCCAGCTTCCGGCTGGCTCAAGAGCACCATGGCTCCATCCACCTGCTCTTTTCGAAAGGCAAGAATGCATCCGCAAGGGCCTTGGTAAGGCCAGTGATCGAAGCTGCGCTCCGCGTCATCTGGCTCCTTGAAGATGCAAGCGATTCAGAGATTACCGCCATCGTAAAGGGCCGCGAGCTGCCTATTCTGGGGACGCTGAAAGACTGTCTTAGCAAACGTGGCGAGCCTTTGGGCGGCAAATCTGAGGGACTGCTGCACAGCCTGACACATGGCGGGATGACGGCTCTGACGGCTCAATTTCTCGAAGGCGATCAACTCGCAAGGTCAAACGCGAGCATGGTAACAATGGCCGGTATAACCCTCGGAAGCGCAGGCTATACGCTGTGTGGGAAACTAGGCCACCAAGATTTGCTCGACCAGTTCAACGCCGCGACTCCTAATTTCGACTAAAGGAAAGCTAGGCAGATCGCGCGACCCTTGCTTTCCCCGTCCGTCCCTTTAAGCCGCCGCTAATCGGCATCGTCGCAGGTAAGCTCAGGGCCAGAAATGGTGAGCAGCCACGGTAAGCAGTTTCACCACAGCGACGGCCAGAGGCAGGTACGGCAAAAAGGGATTGGACTTAGGCTGCTTGGTACGAGGCACGGGCCACGCTCCATAAGGAACACGGCGGTGCAGCCGTGCGAGCTTAGGGAGGGCCTCCTGAAATCCCCGTTAGTACAGGAGAGTACAAAGCATCGGTTCGCCGGTACCGAAGAAACCGTAAAGCAGCTTCAAGAGTGGATGCCCTAATTTTTGTGCAGGTTGTTTCGGTTATTCCGCCAGTTCCAAGGCCTCGAAAGGTGCCGAAATCAGTTCGTTGGTTTCCTTGAAGAATACATACGCGCCGCCAGAGTAGACCTCACGAATAACACCGAGGTTGCCGTTGATTCGTACCCTTTGCCCGACTGTAAACATTTGAGCCATGGGCCGAGTGTAACCGGGCTGTACTCACTAAAACGGTGGCTTTAGGTCTGAACCCGCTCAGCGGTTGGCTGCAGACTTCTTGATTGCCACTTTCGCCCGAGCCGCCACCTTTGCCGGCCGGATACGAGAACCGGGCCGGCTTGTGTCTAACGCCGGGGCAGGCATGATGAGCAGATCGGCAGAGATGCCCAGGCCGCCCTTCACCCGGCGCACCATCTCCAGAGTCAAAGGCCGCTTGCCTGTCAGCACTTCCGAGACGCGGGCGCGGCTGCCGATCAGTGGCTCCAGGTCCTTTCGGCTGAGATGTTGCTGCTCCATGCGGAACTGAATGGCAGTCACGGGATCGGGCGCATCTATGGCATGGTGCTTGGCTTCATAGGCACTCACCAGCGTTGCGAGTACGTCCAGCTCATCCCCCTCAGGGGTATCAGGCGCAGCGCTCATCAGCTTTTCAATGCGGGCCACGGCGGCTTTGTGGTCCTGTTCCGTTCTAACTGGTCGGATCTGCATACCGGTCTTCGTCATACGTCACCTGCTCCACATCGATCTTGTCGTATTCCTTATGGGTGCCCAGCCACTTGATGAGCACCACCTGAAACGCGTAGTTGATGGCCACAACGAGCCTGTAGTCGTTTCCCTTGATGTTGAAGACAACGCGCTCAGCCGACACAATGCTCGCCGCGCTGTACTGACCTTTCAGTTCGGCAGAAGACTTCCACTCGGCCTTTGCAGCTTCGGCATACCAGGCGTCCAGTTGAGCCTTGACGGCTTTCTGGTGCTTGGCATCGACCCTGTTCCGAACAAAACCGTTCAGGGTGCCGCGTGCAATCACTCTCACCGCTCAATGGTATATTGCTCCCATGGCGGGAGCAAGAGGAGCAGCGCGGCTATTCTGGCTAGGCCTGATGACCTTGGCTGTGATTCCTGCGTGCGCTGCTAAGAAGCCTACTTGGGCCAAGGCCGCGACTTCTCTCGACCTCAGCTGTTCTCCCAATCCTCAATCAATACTGGCTCCCGACCATCGAGCATCTGCACAGGTTCTCTGTCAGCCTCGCAAAGAGAACGATCCAGCGTATTCGCTACAGGTAAAAACTGATTCTGGTCGCACGTACGAAGTTCCGCTGCCGGAGAGAGCCCAGGAGCTGCTTTGGGCACCAAATTCCAAGGCCTTCTTGGTAAACGGGAGCCAGGGAGGATATTGGGGCTTCTTCGTGACCGTATACGACATCACCCCGAATGGTCTCAGGAAGCTGGTCATCACAAACGCTGCACAGAGAAACATGGTGGTCAGCTTTCCACCTTGTAAGGCCGCTAAACGAGATCCATCTGCCTGCACCCGTATCTCACATGATCCGGAGTACAACATGTCTGGAGTTGGCTGGGCGCAGAACTCTCGCTCAATTTTCGTCTTTGCTGAAGTACCTTGCAGCAGTTCCTATGGCGGCATCATGTGCCAGGTTCTTGGGTATCAGCTCGGTCTGCCAGACGGGAGCGTCCTGAAGAGATTGACCGCTCCGCAGATAAAAACCGAGTGGGGCTACATGATGGGATGGACTATGCACGTCCCTGATCCGCCGATTTACGGTCAGCCCTGAGAACCGGTGTTGTCGTGGGTAGTGCAGAGGGGCCAAGTTCCCGTAACGCGGTCGCGGGAGTTCCATTGCTCTAGCACCGCCCAGCGATATGCTTTTCGCATGCGAAGTCGACTGCGCACTTGGATCATGCCGGTTATTGTCGTGCTGACAATCGTCGTTTTGGTTCGATTCCCACTAGCTGACTGCTTCGACTGCGAGGGACCTCACCCTTGGGGCAGGGATGATGTCGCCTACCTTTCCCGGTCACATCTCTTCACGGCATGGCTCTTCGGAATCTCCTTCCTGCTCGGTATTTGCCGTGCTCGGTTTGGTTGGGTAGCGCCACTCCTGATAGCAGTGGGCGATTGCCTCACTCAACACATCGGCGGTGTGTCTTGGTGGTCATTACTTAACAACGAAGGGCCGTTCATTTTGCTCGGTGATAGCTTTATCGGTCTGGTAGGACTCGCGCTAGGCGGATTCACTCAGTTCCTCATCTTGAAAACCAGGGCCGCCTCACAGACTTGAGAAAGAACTCCCGCAAATCTTGTATTCACTGAAACGGACGTTTCAGGCGCAATTCCCTCCAGGCCAGCCCCACTCACAAAACATCTCTCTGTAGCTTTCGAGGTCAAAAACCTCCTTGTCTCCCGGCTGATCGAGCACAGAGTACCCAAATCCTTCTGAATCCAAGT
Source organism: uncultured Acidobacteriaceae bacterium (assembly GCA_964243455.1). GTDB lineage: Bacteria > Acidobacteriota > Terriglobia > Terriglobales > Acidobacteriaceae > Granulicella. The sequence continues at coordinate 5,776 of CAXTGN010000081.1, read as the reverse complement.
ATTCGCGGTGATCCTCGACCTCCTCGAAAGTGCCTACGACGAGCATCCCACTGGCCGCTCCAACGTGAGGAAGTCGCGCGATGCTCCTAACTTCATGGCCATTTGGGCAAGACAGTTTGAAGCCAAGATCGATCTTGATTCCAAGAGCCTCACAGGCTCTGATCAAGTCATTTTCCAGTCTTGTCATGGAAGAGCCTTTCAGCATTGAGCGTTGCACAAGTTGTTCTACAGCAAGCATTCTACGAAGCTCCGGGAAGGACGTTATAGGAAACCCGGATCTTGGGTGCCCTCTATCGTTCCATCACCCTTTGAACCTGGACCGCAGACCATTCCCCTACGCCCCGGGGCGTAGGGATCTCACGAGCGTTGAGTTCTGCCGCGATGGCGCGGAGCGAGCTCGCCCCGGCGACCTTCATAGCCGTGATGGTTGGGAGGAGTTCCGTGCGGCTCTGACTGGCTTTTGCGCTTCGCAGCTGGCGCGCCGCAGCTCCGATCTCTGCAAACCGCTCAGCCGAGACACGCCGGCCGCCGAGCTTCGTTCCCCGCGCTTTTGCGGCTGCGAGGGCTGCCTTGGTCCTCTTCGAGATGGCCTCGGCCTCCTGCTCAGCAACGGCGGCCAGGATGTGGACTACGAACCGATTCGCCTGGGGCATATCGACAGCCACGAACTCGACGCCGGACTCCATGAGGTTCGAGATAAAGGCGACGTTGCGGGCGAGGCGATCCAGCTTGGCGATCACCAGCGTAGCGCGATGCTTGCGGCAGAGCTTGAGGGCGGTAGCGAGGGCAGGCCGATCATTGCGCTTGCCGCTTTCGACCTCCAGGACTTCCTGCACCAGGGTCCAGTCTCCCCCATTCAAGAATCCGGCGACGGCGGCGCGTTGCGCTTCGAGGCCCAGGCCGCTAGTTCCCTGCCGTACCGTTGAGACTCTGAGATAGCTCACAAACCTGGTCTTCGCCATAGTTTTGGCCCTCTGTTACGTTTCTTCTACGACCGTAGAAAGAATGTAACAAACTTGGCAATGCGTCCCAATCCGAGCACCAGGTGAGAGCGGCCTTAGATCTGGACGGGGCTCCACTTCCCTGCTGGCTCCGGGCTGATGAAGTCCGGCGTCTTCACTTCACCTCGGAACTCAGAGGGACATCGAAGCTCTGCCAGTTTCCGCCCCAACTGGCAACTAACGTAAGGCTTTTACCCCCGCTGCTCAGAGCAAAATCAACAACATTCTTATTGCCCGGTGGCTGGATTGTCCGCAGGATTTTAAGCTGCGCCATATCGATGATCAGCAGTTTTGTTCCGTGTGAGATCGAGCCTTCCTCAAAGAGCGGCGCATGGAAGAGGTAAACCGGGACAGCAGCAAAACGTCCATCCGCAGTGAATTTTGGCTGCCCAGGAGACTCATCCCAGCGAATGTGCTGAGGGGTTTCCGGTAAGCCCATCTGCCGAAATGAGTGATCGCTTAGGTCATAGACCCACAAGCTATCCGTGGCGAGCACTACAACCTCATGTGACGATGGGAAGCCCAAGTTCGGCTGACCATTGCCGATTACGTGAGCATCGCCAGGACGAGGAGGAATCGTCGGCGTCGCGGAAACTGATGAACTGATGGGAGCCGATGTCAGGGTACAGGGCGGCTGCCGATCCGATCTTGCGGAATAAACGGGACAGAGGAACCACACGAGGCTGTCCCGGAAATCAAATGATGATCCGAAAACCTCCGTATAGCGAGCGCCGAAAGCTTTATGAGCAGCTGTGACCGTCCCGTCAGGGCTGACGAGTTTCGTAGCTATTTCCGGCTCTCCAGTGGGTAGGTAGTGCGCTTGTGAGACTTCCAGCTGATCGGTGTCGCCGGAGTACCCAACAGGGTGTATAGAAAACTGAATTGGGAACTCCTTTGGCACAAGAACCGATTGGGTGAGCGCTCCGCGGGTCAGATCAATCAGTTGAAGGCTGAGACCATTGTCTGTCGCTATGGCGAGTGCCGCTTGGGTTGCAGAAGTCGAGACAGCTAGTTGACACGACACAATCAGAGATCGGATCTGAGGACGTGTGATGGCAGCCGGAGTTTTTCCCGTAAGCTCCACAGTCTGACCGCTCGGACGCACTATCGAGAGGCCGAACGACTGCTCAGAGACGGTAGCTTTTAAAAGATCGCCGATACTTGAGTATTCAACACAGCGTTGAAGGGTCTGTGTAGTGGGTACGCTCACTTGAGCATGCACCACAAGTTCGGCATTCAGCACAACGCCTAATACAAAAAGCACATAAGCAGCCGCCCCTTGTCTCACATCGGGAGCTTACCTCACTTAAGCGTGTACCTACTTTGCTATAGCGTGTAAATTTATGGACGTCCAAAATTCTACCTGTGTAGATTTCTAGACGAGCACACGTCTGCAAAGGCAGAGCGCAATGATTGTCACGGTAACCAGCTACAAAGGTGGCGTCGGCAAGACCACGACCGCCATTCACCTCGCCGCCTACTTGCAGCGCCTTGCCCCTACACTTCTGGTGGACGGCGACGGCATCCGAAGCGCCACCAAATGGAGCCAGCGCGGAACGGGCAAGGGCTTGCCCTTCAAGGTCATCCCAGCCGCACAGATGGCCAAGCACCTGCGCGACTATGAGCATGTCGTGATCGATACCGAGGGGAACCCGTCCGACGAGGACTTTCGGGAGCTGGCCGAAGGGTGCGACCTGATGGTGATTCCCGCTGAACCGGAGACGGTCGCGACCGATGGCCTCATCCATACGTTGGAGAAGCTGCAGGCGCTCAAGGTGGAGCGCTACAAGGTGCTCCTGACCAAGGTGCCGCCGCCGCCTCGCACAGAGGGCAAGCAGCTCCGGGAGATGCTAATTGCTGAGGGCTTCCCGCTCTTTGCACCCGAGATCCCCAGGTTGGCAGCCTTTGAGAAGGCAGCGGCGGGAGGGGTGCCGGTCTACGACATCAAGGATGAACGCGCAGCTCGCGCATGGGACGCCTACAAAGCGGTAGGGAAGGAGATCACAAATGGGTAAGTTCGGAGCCATCAGAACCGTCCGCCAGGATCAGCCAGCCTCACAGCCCGAGGAGAATGAAGCGACCGCTATACCTGGCCCACAGCCCACGCCCATCAGCATGCGTGGACGACCAGCCGGCAAGCGCAGCAATCCCGACTTCGAACCAACGACCATCTTTCTTCGGAAAATCACTAAGAAAACGGCCAATCGGACACTTGAAGACTCAGGCGTAAAGCAGGATTTGTCTGAGCTGATCGAAGCACTCCTACAACAATGGATTTCTGCACGTTCATAAATTCAGACGTTTACCATTTCGCCTGAACGTATTCTGGAAGGGACTATGCCACGCAAGCTGCCATCCGGGTCTACTCCTCTGCTCGATGCCATGTTGGAGATCCGCGAATCTCCTAATGCCATCGAGCGGGCCTACATGGCCCGTCAGCTTGTGCAGTGCACTCTGCCGCACTCTGACCCTGGCAATGTGCCCGTGTGGAGTCGCACGAATGGCGCGCTTACCCTCCGCGTGCAGCCCTACTTTGACAAGGCAGTTGGAACAGCCGGGGAACACGTATATCCCTATGGCTCGATTCCTCGCCTGCTTCTATTCTGGCTTGTCACTGAGGCCACACGGACCAAGAGCCGCCACATCACGCTTGGACGGTCTCTTGAGGCTTTCATGAAGGCCATCGGCTTAAACCCTCTCACCGGAAGAGGGAAGCGAGGGGACGCCAAGCGACTTGTTCTCCAGGCGAAGCGGCTATTTCGAGCCACTATCAGCTTTGAGGACACACGGGAGTCCAGCGAAGCATGGTTGGACATGCGGATCGCCCCCAAGGGTCAAACTTGGTGGAGTCCCAACAAGCCAATCCAGGACACACTTTGGGATGGCTGGGTGGAGCTAGGCGAAGAGTTCTATGAGGCCATAACGGCGGCACCTGTGCCGGTGGACTATCGGCACCTGAAGGCGCTCAAAAGATCACCTCTGGCCTTGGACTTGTACGCCTGGGCCACGTACACGGCATACAGTGTTCGGCAGAAAGGCCAAGCCCGGACCGTTTCTTGGGAAGCCCTACATGCACAGATGGGTGGGGAGTATGACCGCATTAGAGCCTTTCGAGAAAAGGTCATGGCGGCCCTACGCAAGATTTGTGTCGTCTACCCTCAGCTGCAAATCGAGTGTTCGCCGGATGGAGTTACGGTGTTGCCGACATCCCTTCCAGCCGTCCCTTCCCGCTAGCGTCCACAACCTTCCACAGCTTTGCGCGGGTGAAACGGTGGCGGCTTTTTCGATTTCCACGGGTGAAACGGTGGCGCTTTTACGGGTGAAACGGTGGCGCTTTTTGAGCGCTATAAGGAAGCCTGTAGTTTCCTGTAGTACCTACATACCTGTAGTTTTGTTGCCGACGGTTGAGGAAAAGAGAGGAAGAACGTACGGTGAAACGGGGCCCGTATTCTCAGCAACTAACAAGGCTTAGGCTGATCAAGATGTCTCTGCTCAACAACCAGAAGGCTTCTAGGAAGCCAAATACAGTCAGCTATACCCTGGACACCCTGCCGCCCTTTACAGAGGCGCAGGAGGCCAACCTGAAGGCTTTAGCAACCCGCCCCGAGAGCGAGATCAACTACAGTGACGTCCCTGAGCTGACCGAAGAACAGGGTAGGAGAGTCCGGCGGGGTGTCTTCTACCGGACGGTGAAACGGTGACGGAAGCAGACGGCATGACGATGAGCGAACGCATAGAGCGCAACATGCAGCCGGGTAAGGCCATGACCCAGATTTCGCTCCAGTTGTCCGATCACGTCATCGAGGACTTGAAGGAGATCGCCCCATCGCTTGGCTTTGGAGACCATGAGGCGCTGATCCGGGCTTACATCTCCAATGGCCTGCGCCAACATCTGGCCGAACGGGAAGCGCAGCGGACAGAAACGTAGGCCACCCATGAGCGAGAGTGCATTTGAAAAGATCAGGCGAGGGCTGGGAGAAGCCAAGGCGTACACGGAAGGGAAGCGGGAGGGCCACCAGGTCACCGCACCGTCAGGAGCCACGCCTTGGGCAAATCTGAAGCACAAGGCGTCTCCCGAGAAGCGGGAAAAGCTCAAGCAGGAAGCTATGGCCGAACTGGACGCAAAGACGATCAGCGAGCGTCCCAGGGGTTCAGAAGTGGGACCCCGGTAGCCTCGAAATCTCCAAGGTTCCGGGTCACGACCGTCATGCCATGCACCAGGGCAGTTGCTGCAATCAGGGCGTCCCGCTCAGCGCGTGGGTCCGGTACATGCAAGGAAGCACAGCGCAGCGCCACCGCCGCATCGACGGGCAGGGTCCGATCCTGAAACTCGGGCAAGACGTGGTGTGTCATCCAGGCCCGGAGACGAGTCCCTTGGGCAGCGTCGCGCCGCTCGATCCGGAGGATGCCAAGCTCAAGCTCCATCAGGGTCATGGCGGAGAGGTACAGGGTTCCGGCATCCACGCTGGAGAGCCAGGCCGTGACGTTGGCGTCAGCTTTGCCGTCGCCCGCCTTACGCAGCTCGGAGATGACGTTGGTGTCGAGCAGGAACATTTAAGAGAAGTCCGCTGGCTTTACAGAGATCTGAAGCTTAGGCGGGTCGAACTCGAATTCTGCGAGCCCTGGCATGGATAGGGCTTCCACAATGTTTCGGCGCTGGCCGGAGAGGCGCTGGTACTCCTCCATGCTGAGCAGCACATGGGCAGGTTTGCCCCGGTCGGTGATGAACACCGGTCCCTTGGAAGAGGCCTTCTTGGCCCGGCTGGTGTCCTGAT
>CAXTGN010000080.1:0-13812 GCA_964243455.1 uncultured Acidobacteriaceae bacterium | reverse complement strand
GCCCAACCAGGCCAGGGCAAAGCAAGGACTTCGCCCGGGCTGGCTGACATGACCTAGCCCTACTCTGCCAAGTTGTTTGTTACTATAAGGTTAGCTTGGCTTGACCGGCGGTGGGGCAGCGATGGCTGGTGGCGGAGCAGACGCTTGGATTGCGCAGTTGGACGCGTGGCTTTCGCCGTTCCTGGCGGCGCTGCCGTGGGCTGAGCAGCGGCGCTGGGCGTCGCTGTATGTGCGTGGGCTGCTGCTGCCGGGCGAGCGCAAGAGCGTGGAGCCGATCGCCAAAGGCGATCCCTCGGAGAGATGTCAGCAAAGCTGACAGGGGCGGGGCGGGTATGCCCTGGGCAGGTGCAGGGGCTGCACCACTTCGTGTCCGCCTCACCTTGGCCGCATGACCGCTTGGAGCGGGTGCTGGCCGAGCAGGCCGACCTTCTTGTGGGCGGGCCGGACGCCGTGCTGGTGGTGGACGACACCGCGCTGGTCAAGCAGGGCCGGCACTCGGTCGGGGTTGCCCGGCAATACTGCGGCCAATTGGGCAAGCGGGCGAACTGCCAGGCGCTGGTGTCGCTCACCCTAGCCCGTGGCGAGGTGCCCATCCCCGTGGGCTTGCGCCTGTTCCTGCCCGACGCCTGGGTCAAGGACGCTGAATGGTCGCATTCAGGTGCGCCAGGCTGCCACGATGCTGCACCAACTGCTGCTCCAGGCGGCTCATCAACCCCACAAGGTCCGACCGCTTGCTTCGCAGCGCGTTCATAATAGGCAACTCGCCCATCAACCCTCTCCTGGAAACACCAATGGCCAAGAGGATAGGCCGCGAAAACCTCATCACGAACACGGCAGAGGTGGCAGTTGCTACATAAGACCGCGATGATCATGTTGTTGTTTCCTCCGGCCGAGAGGGTGTCGTTGCCGCTGCCGACGTTGATGGTAGTGTTGCCGGTGCTGCCGCTGACCACGTCGGTGCCGTTGCCCAGCGTCACCGTGTTGCCCGACCCGCCGAGGGTGATCGTGTCGTTTCCGTTGCCGAGCGTGAGGGTCGTGTTGCCCTGCGAGCCGCTGACCGTGTCGTACCCGTCACCGCCGCTCACGGCATTGTTCTGGCCGGAAAGATGGACGATCACGTCGCCGGAGGAGGTGTAGATCGTCGCCTGGCCCGAGCCGGCATAGACGAGGTCGTTGCCGCCATTGTCGTAGATCGTGTTGTTGTAGGCATAGGCGGTGATAACGTCTGCGCCCGGCGTGCCCTGGATGGTCGCGTTGCCGTTGGTGCTGCCGTAGATGTTGTCGGCGGGGTTGCCGACCGTGACCTGCACCGTGCTGCTCGACGTCTCGTTGAGCTGGTCAGTGACGGTGTAGGCAAAGCTCACCGTCGCCGTGCCGTTGGCGGGGATGTGCTGCAAGCTGCCGCCGCTGGCGGCGAACGAGGCGTCACCGCTGGTCAGCGTCTCGCTGCCGTTCGGGCTGGTGCTGCCGATCGCGGTGATGGTCTCGCTGTCGCCGGCAAGGCCCGGCGTGACGGCGGCCAGGATGGCGCCCGTGAGATCGGTCGTGTTGCCGAACTTGACCGAGATTTTGGCGGTGGCCGCACTCGGGCCGGGATCGAGGGTGATCGCGTCTGTGGCGACGGCTGAGATGTCGCCTAGCTGGTCGGTGATCTCGTAGCTGAAGTGGTTGGTCTCGCCAGTCGGCACGGTGGGCGGCGCCTTGTAGCTGATCGTGCCATTGTTGAGGACCAACGTGCCGTAGGTGGGGGCGGTGAGGACCTTCAGCGTTTCGGCGTCGCCGGCGAGGCCGGCTGTCACGGTGCCGATCACAGCCGTCTGACCGTAGCCGACCTTGGTCGGCGGCGCGCTGGCCAGCGCCGGGCCAGGATCGAGCGCAACGGTAGCGCTGCCGATTGCGGCGGCGTCGTCATGCTGATCCACGATCTCGTATCGGAAACTGTCGGTCTCGCCGGTAGTCGGCACGGTGCTGGGTGCGGTGTAGGTAACCGTGCCGCTGGCCAGCGCGAGCGTGCCGTAATTGGGGGCCGTCAGAAGCTCCAGCGTTTCGGTGTCGCCGATAAGGCCTGGCGTGACGGTGCCGACCGTGACGGTCTGACCGTGGCCAATCTTGCTGGGCGGCGTGCTCGCGAGCGTCGGGCCGGCGTCGAGCGTCACGGTGGCACTGCCACTCGCGACGGCGTCGTTGTGCTGGTCCCTGACGGTGCAGGAGACCGCGTCCGTGGTGCTGGCGACGATGCTGGCAGGTTGGGTGTAGATCACCTCGTTCACGCCGCTCACCTGCTGCAAGGACAGCGTGCCGCTGCCGCCGGTCTGCGTCAGGGTCAGTGTATCGCCCGGCTCACCCAACGCGACCGTGCCGATTTCCGTCGCCTGGCCCTTCTCACCACCGAGGGCGTGACCGCGGTGATCGTCGGACCAGCGTCGAGAGTGATCGTCCCGGTCCCATTCGCCGTAAGGTTGTCGGCGTCGGTGATCGTGTAGGTGACCGTATCTGTGCCGCTCGTGGTGATGTTGGCAGGGGCGGTATAGATCACCTCCTCCACGCCGCCTACCAACTGCAAAGAGAGCGTGCCCACACCGGTCATCTGATGGAGGGTCAGGCTATCCCCAACGAAACCAGGCGTGGCGGTGGCGATCTCCGTGGTCTGCCTCTTCTCAACCACCGACTGCGCGGCGGCGGTGATGGTCGGGCCAGGATCGGTCGCCAGGGTCAGATCAGTCCCGCTGCTGCCGTCGGACGAGATGTGAAACACCTCGCCCGCATAGCTGGCCGCCGGGTTGAGCTGCAGCGTCGCCTTCGCGGCTCCGAAGAACACGGTGAGCAGGTTATTCGAATCGAGCGAGTCGCTGGATGCGAGCCCCACCCCGGCGAGATCGATCGTGTCGAGGGGCGCAAAGCCGTCGATAGTGTTGGCAGGCGTCTGCAACGAGGCATTTGGGACGATTTGCAATGTCGCGTTTGCGCCCGGTGCAAAGGTGATCGCGCCCGTGCCGGCCCCGCTGATGTTGGTCAAATCCAGCGTGCCGCTGTCAAGGGTCGTGCCGCCGGTGTAGGTGTTTGCAGCCGAAAGCGTCAGGATTGCGGCACCGCTCTCGACAATGCCGACCTTTCCCTCCAAATAGCCGGTGGCGCCAGCGTAGCTCGCAGCGGCGGTCGAACCGATATCGTCGCCAATAACGCCGGCAACAGTCTCATTTGCGGTGACATCAAAGTTCAGAGTGGCGCCGTTGCCTTGCAGGTAAATCCCCGACGCGAGAGCCTGGCCTTCGGCACCACCACCATCGCCCGTTCCTCCCATGGCCGTGCCGGCGCCAATAGCCGCCGTACCCTCGACTGTCAGGGAGGCGCCGGCCTGAACGAAGACGTCACCGCCAGCCCCCAGGCCGCCGCCACCACCGCCGCCACTCGAATTGCCGCCCGCACCAGCACCGAACCCGCCTGGTGCTTCGATCCCGCCACCGCCGCCAAATCCACCAACGCCGCCGGCATAGTAGGCCCTCGATCCCTGGCCGCCGCCGCCGCCGCCGCCGAACCCACCGCCCCCCCCCCCCGGCACTTCCTCCCCCGCTGCCACCGCCACCGCCGTAGCCGCCCTGACCGCCGCCGCCACTAAAGGTTCCGCTTTTGCTTCCAATGCCCCCGCCGCTGCCACCGCCGTAGCCGCTATCGTTGTCGCCGCCACCACCACTCGCACCGCCCTTACCACCTATCCCGGTGCCACCCGCTGGAGCGTTGCTTCCTCCAGCAGCATCGGGCACGGTTCCAGCTTTTCCGGTCCCACCGGCCGCTGGGGAGCTACCTCCTGCCCCTCCGCTTGCGCCGATGCCACCGCCATCGGCTCCCGCCCCCGGAGCAGGACTGCTCCCGCCATTTCCGCCAAGCCCGCCGCCGCCGCCAGCGCTGCTGGAAGCTATCCCACCGCTACTTCCGCCGAGGGCTTGGTCACCACTGAACGAAACGTCGTCCAGGGTGACGGACCCGGCGGCTGCGGCACCCCCCGCTACGTTGTCGCCAATGAACAAGGCCCCGCCAAGCCCCGCGCCGCCGCCTGCTGCGGGGCCGCCATTTCCGCCTTTGGCGACCATGTCGTTGATGGCGAGATCGCCGATGGTCACGGAACCCGAGTAGACGAACAGGCCGCGCTGCGTGCCGCCGCCGTCGAGGGTGGCGCCATTGCTGACGATGTCGAGGGTCACGCCGGCTTCGAGGTTGATCGCTTCCAGCGCCGTGCTGCCCAGCGCGATGTTGCCGGTGACGTCAATCGTCACCGTGTCGCTGTTCGCCGCCGCGTTGTCGGCGGCCACGATCGCGGCGTTAAGCTGGGCGATCGTTGAGACGTTCGTCGAGGTCATGACTGTGTCCTTTGGATGCGTGTCGTCGTCGGTTCGGGGGAACTCAGAACGGTCCTTCGCGCCATGCCGCCAGCAAGCCGGCGGTCCCGAGTTCGGCGATCAGCGGTGCCAGATCGTCCGCATAGGTCCGCCAGCGGCCGAGACCGCGGGCGTTCACCGGCTGACGCACCTGGGCGCGGCTGACGGTGCGCACGCGGCTCTCGCGCTCGTGGAAGCGGGCGCAGTTCGGGTCATCAGGCAGGTCGAGATGCGCCAGCACGCGCGCGAGCGTGCCGTCGAAGTCGCTGACCCAGTCGGCCAGCCGCACCGTCAGGATCAGGTTCGGCAGCGCCGCCCGCCAATGCGCCATCAGCCAGTCCGATTGCGCGATGGTCCAGCCGAGATCGGCGAGGTCGTGCGCGTAGCCGTGCGCGCCGTGGAAGCGGAAGGTGAAGATCGACAGCCCGATGTCGCGTGGATCGCGCACGCAGTGGATGATCCGCGCGCCGGGCAGCATCAGCCCGACGAGGCCCAGGTTCAGGTAGTTGCCCGGCATCTTGTCCACGATACGGGCTTTGTCGGGTGCCAGCGCGTGCATCCCGTCGAGATAAGCGGCGGCGGCGGCGTCCAGGGTCGCGGCGCCGAGGGAGGCGATGCGCCGCACCGCCGCCGCGCCGCCGCCGCCGAGCCGGCTGAAGCTGCGGCCGAGGGCAGTGCGTTCGCCGGCGCCGTGCACCTGGGCGTAGGCGGCCAGGATCTGCTCGCACAGCGTCGTGCCGGAGCGGGGCATGCCGACGATGAACACCGGCGCACGGTTGGCATTGCGCGCCCGCGCTCCGTCGGCAAACCGCGCGTGGGTGAACGTCGCGATGTTGGCCTCGATGAAGGCCAGGTGGTCGGCACGCGAGAACGGCTGGCTGCGCGCCAGCAAACTGTGACCGGCCTGCCAGTGCACGAAGGCGCGCCGGTGCTCGCCCCGGCCCGACCAGAACTTGGCGAGGTCGTAATGCGCCATGATCTGGTGCTCGGGCACCGCGTCCGGCCCGATCTCTCCGAGGGCCGCCTCCATCGTCTCGGCGGCGATCCGAGCAGACGACACATCTCCGGCATCGACGGCCAGCAGCAACCAGCGCCAGAGGGGCGCGATCTCGGCCGGAATGGGTCCGAGGGCGGCCAAATCCGCGAGCACCGCACGGGCCTCCGCGTCGCGGCGCAATTGCATCAAGGCCAGCGATTTCTGCAGCAGCCAATGCCGCAGGGCGCGCCCGTCCGTCGTGGGGGCGGCGTACCGGTCGTCAAGTAGATCGAGCGTCTCGGCGGCGCGTTCCTCCTGCAGCAGGTCGGCCGCGAGATTGAGGCGCACGCCGGCATTGGCGGGGACTTCGGCAAGGCTTGCGCGCGACACGGCGTCCGCTGCATCCGACTCGCCGGTGATGCGCAGGAAGGCACCCAGATCGGCGACCGCCACCGGATGGCCGGGCTGGCGTACCAGCACCTGCCGCATGGCGGTTTTAGCGTCCTCGACCGCTCCCTGGCGGTAGCGCGCCACGCCGTAATTGAGCCAAGCATCCAGCCAGTCCGGCACCAGCTGCAGGGTTGCCGCAAAGGCCTGCTCGGCGCGGGCAGGCTCCCCAACCGCCAGCCACGCCTGACCGTAGGCATAGTGAGACTGCGCCAGATGGGGCGCCGCGAAGCAGGCCGCACTGGCACTCTCCAGGGCCGCTCGCGGATCGCCCGTTTCCATCTGACCGACGAATGCTTGGAGCAAGCGGGTCGTATCGTTGCCAACAGGCCGGTCGGCACGCACAGAGCCTGGCGTCGAGAGGCTCACGGCTTGCTCCTCCACCATTGCCTTAGCCGAACTTCTGGAGTCGGAGACGTGTCACGGACGAACGGCGGCCGAGTGCCGATGCAGTTCAAGTCGCAGGCTAAGTGCTGCGCTTATCCTTGCTCCAAATGACGAACTTCGCGCCCACGACGGGGTTCTGCGTCACGGTCACAAGATGATCTCCCAGCATGAATGAGAGCCTGCCCGACGCGCCGGTATCCCACACGGCCGTCTTGTCACTCATATTAGGTCCACCGGGCTTCTTGTGAGGCACGCAGACCTTGGCTTAGGGCAGCTCGTCGGAGCAGGGTCAGAATCTACTCACGCCAGCAACCAGAAACTGAGGGCCCTACCTAGATTCTGGTTTGAGGTGGGCTTAACCCCCTTTGTTTGTGCCCAAGGCGCCTGAGTAGTTTCTGAACCTAATAGATTACCGTTGAATGGCGTGGTCGCAGGGATCAGCGCGAGGTTGAGCTGGCCCTTCCCCGGCGCTGTCTAGGGAGTCATGAGGAAGTGTGGGACGTTCATGCCGCCTCGGCCTGACTGGCGCTGGCCGGGGTTTTGTTGGCCAGCCCCGGATGCCACCGCTCGAACAGGGGTCGAAGCGTGCCGGAAAGGCGTAAGCGTCGCGGCGGCGGCACATTGCGGCGCGGGCTGGCGTTGTGATGCAGTTTGGCCATGGACAAGGCGCTGCTGCTGTTGGCTGCTGTTCTGCGTCATCGATTACGGGCTGGCTGCGGGTGACCACCGTATGGCCTGGGCCATATGGATCGCGGGTTCCGTCGTGTTTGCCGGCATCGCCGATGCCTGGCGCAAAACGGATCGAAGGCTGGACAGACAATGAGCCGCCATCACAAGGGACCGAAGCCCGCCTCACTGGCGGCGGCATCTCCCGCACCGGCGACCGCGGTGCCGCGATCGCAGCTTTGGGGACAGATCACCGTCCTGGTCTGGTTCCTCGGCGGCGCTTTCGTGCTACTGGTCTGCGCTGTGACCCAGACCGGACCATCCGCCTAGGCGGCGGCGTGGCAGGCGCGGCACTGGCGCGGTGACAACGTCATGGGCAGCTTCTTGCCGGGGTTCGGCCTGCTGCCGCTGATCGTGCTCGCCTGCCTGCCACGCCGGGCGGATTGGCCGTTCGTTTATGGCGCCAAGGACGTGATATGGCCGCGAGACCGGCCGGAGCGGGTGGTGCTCTCGCCGGAGCGGGCCTTGCATCGCATGCGGGTTGCGCGGTGGATCGTGACCGGGCTGGCGGCGAGCTGCCTGCTGGCGGGCGACGTCGGTTGCTGGATATCGCTGCAACCCGGCGCCCAGCCGGTCGGAAGCGCCCTGCCGGTGCTGACGCTGCAAGCGGCGACGGCGCCTGGGGCAGTGCTGCCGGAGTATGCGCGCCTAGTTGGCGTGGTGGTGCAACGCGGCTCGGTCTGGGAACACGATCATCGTGGAAGGCAACACCAGGGCGTTCGATCTGCCGCGGAACTGATCTCGGCCAGGACCGGAAAGGGTGATCCGCGTCCAGACTGTCCGGGACCGTCCGCATCGATTGGCATGGGATACCCGGCTCCGCGATCAACAGTCCGGCTCGACCTTGGTCGCCATCGGGACGTTGGTGACGTTGCATGTCGTCGGACAGTGCAAGCGCGAACTGCTGCGAACTTCAGACCCAGGAGGCGTTGTTGTATGTGTGGACGGTCTGACGGCCCATGGCAGTCAGAAAAGGCCGATATACATACCTTTACACCTACCACCTCTATAAGCGCATCGCCCGTGTGAGGGTCAGCTATACCGAAGGCCAGTTCAACGAACAACCAGGAGGGCTCGGCTAGAACACCGCTCCCCCTTGCCCTACTCCGGCTTGACCAGAAACTCTTCCAGAGACCTGCCCTGGTCGAGCCTCTCCCTGAATACTTTCGCCATCCTGCCTCGCCCTGTCCAGGTCGCCCCCGTTTCACGATCCTTGTACTTTATGGCCGCCGGCTCGCGACCGCCAGCAGTCTTCCGTTCCGGTTTCGGCGTCGTGATCAGGTCCTGCATCGTCAAGCCAAGCTCTTCCGCTTCGGCGCGTATACGGTTGATGAATGCTTGGCGCTCGGCGCCGATCTTCCCGTCACGGAGCGCCGTGGCCCGCTCAATCAGCTCATTCAGTTCGAGAACGGACATATTGTCCATCTGTAGAGATGGTTGCTGAACCTGTCCAACCTCCGGCTCTTCAGTGCCTTGCGGTTCGATCTTTTCCGGACCAACCGCCTTGGTTCTGCGTGCCATGCCATGTCCCTCTCTCCGTTTGGACAGGGTTTAGGCAGATTCGGGACCAGGGGTATAGCTTAAAAAGGAATGAGGGCGTCCAGATCACTGACAGGATCAGACGTCTCGATGGAACTGCGATCGACTTTATCCACCATGTCTTGGTCCTCGCGCTCGATCTCTTCCCTCGCCGCCTACGGATCTGCCACTACATCCCGGTCTGACACAGCCTGCCAGGCCTTGACCAGCAAACCGCAGTCATCTTCGAGAACATGGTGGAGGTCGCTTGATACCGATCTCGGCGATCCATCAAACTCAGCCGCCATCGCAGCGGCCTGCAAGAGGATACCGGCTTCTTTGCGGGTAGGCATTTGGGTCTCGCCAGACACGGGCCTCGACAATGGTTGTGTCATTGCTGACGCCATGGCGCCCAGCAGTGTCGAAACGTTCAAATTTCCTCTCATCACCCGAATGCCCGCCCTGATTGCCTCCTCCACGCAGAAGGTAAAGGAGTTGCGGCCGACTATCCCGCGCGGCGGGCATTGTCAGGTTGATGGTCGAGGTGCAGCCGAGAGCTTGCAGCTGATCAGCATAGCCTACATCGTTGGTAAAACCACAAATCATCCATGCAACAACGCCTCACGAGCGGGGGGACAGGGCCGGCCCGTCGAAGGGCAAGGTGGCCATTATTGTGGCCGGCCAGCGCCCCCACGACCTGGCGGAGCAAGAGGCGTTGGCCCACGATCTTGCCGCCGCACTGCGCCACGGCGGCGCGTTGCCGGAGGCGACCTGCCGCGCCGCTCTCGCCACGTTCGGTGGCGCGGGCACCGCCGAACTCGTCTACCTCGTGGGTGGTTGCTGCCTTGTCTCCGTCGTGCACAACGCCTACGACCGTTCCGTCCCTGGGCGGGAAGAGGGTTTGGGCTGAAGCGGAACCTGGATACGCCCGCTAACCTCGAACGACGGATCCAATCCCATGCCCGGCCCGCTTCACGGCATTCGCGTGATCGACCTCACGTCCATGATCTCCGGCCCGCTCGCCACCATGATGCTTGGCGATCAGGGGGCGGATGTCCTCAAGGTAGAGAACCCGAATGGCGGCGACCACACCCGGGCCGGCGCCAACCGGCGCGGCGGGATGTCGGCGTCCTTCCTGAACAACAACCGCAACAAGAAGTCGGTCGTGCTGGACCTCAAGACCGAGGCGGGCCGCGCGGCGCTACTGCGCTTGGCGGCCGGCGCGGACGTGTTCGTGCAGAACTTCCGCCCGGGCGTGGCGGAGCGGATGGGCCTGGGTGAGGCGGCCCTGCGCGCCGTCTCCCCCGCCATCGTCTACGTCTCGATCAGCGGCTTCGGCGAGGAGGGGCCGTTCGCAGCCAAACCGGTCTACGACCCCCTGGTGCAAGCCATGTCCGGCCTCGCCACGGTGCAGGCCGGGTCGGACGAGGAGCGGCCGCGCCTGATCCGCACCATACTGCCCGACAAGCTGACCGGCATCGTCGCGGCCCAGGCGATCACTGCGGCGCTGCTGGCGCGCGCCCGCACCGGCGAGGGGCAGCACGTCCGGCTGTCCATGCTGGAGGCGGTCGTGGCCTTCCTCTGGTCGTCCGACATGGGAAGCCAGACCTTCGTCGGCGGCGACCTGCCGCAGCAGGAGGCCGCCAGCTTCACCGACCTGATCTATGAGACGGCCGACCAGCCGATCAGCGTGGCCGTGCAGTCCGATCGGGAGTGGGAGGCGCTGACCCGCAGCCTGTCCCAACCCGGCTGGCTGGAGGACCCCCGGTTCAAGACCCCGGCCCTCCGGCAGCAGCACATCAACGAACGGCTGGCCCTCACCCAAGACGTGCTGCGCACCCGGCAGGCGGCCGAGTGGCTGGACGTGCTGACGCGTGCCGGCGTGCCCTGCGCTCCCGTGCTGACCCGCACGGAGACGCTGTCCGATCCGCAATTCGTCGCCAACGGCCTTGTGGTCGAGGTCGATCACCCGGCAGCCGGCCGCATCCGGCAAGGGCGCCCCGCCAGCCGCTTCTCCGCCACGCCACAGGCGATCCGCACGCCAGCGCCGGGCTATGGCGAGCATACCATCGACGCGTTGCTGGCGGCCGGATTGAGCCAGGCCGACATCGCAGCGTTCGGCCGCGGCGGCGCCTTCGGGCCGGGGTGGGAGCAGGTGGCATGATCGACTTCCACTACTGGCCGACACCGAACGGCTGGAAGGTCGCGATTATGCTGGAGGAGACCGGGCTCGAATACCGGATGCTCCCCGTCAACATCGGCCGCGGCGAGCAGCATGCGGCCGCGTTCCTGGCGATTAGCCCTAACGGCCGCATGCCCGCGATCGTCGATCATGACGCGGAAGGCGGCCTGCTCTCCCTCTTCGAGTCCGCGGCCATCCTGTTGTATCTGGCCGACCGCACCGGCCGGTTCGCGCCGACCGCCCCGCGGGAGCGGTTGGCGATGATGGAGTGGCTGTTCTGGCAGATGGCCAATCTCGGGCCGATGGCGGGGCAACTCAGCCATTTCGTGAACTACGCGCAGGGCGAACATCCCTACTCGAAGCAGCGTTACGCCGGCGAGTATGCCCGCTGCCTCGCCGTGCTCGACCGACGCTTGGCCGACCGGCCCTACATCCTGGGCGATGACTACACCATCGCCGACATGGCCGCTTGGCCGTGGGTGTTGATCGCCAAGCCGCTCGGCCAGTCGCTCGACCCGTTCGCAAACGTGGCCAAGTGGCGGGACGCCATCAAAACCCGGCCAGCGGTCCGCCGCGGGGTCGATCTCGGCAAGGACCTCCGCCGCTCGGCGCCGCCCACCGACGAGGAGCGCCGCATCCTGTTCCACCAGACTGTCGCCGCACCCGGATCGTAGCCCGCGTGAGATCAGGCTTCGCTGACATCGCGCCGGAGGGATCGCTGCGTGATGGTGTCGCACTAGCCCACGCGGCGACGCGAGCGGCAGACGCAGCGGCTCAAGTCAGCTCGGCACGCCCAGCGCTTCTCTTCGGCCCATAGCCGGATCCACAACCAGGTCCAGCTCCGCCGCTACCGCCTGACCGCCGACCAGCACCGCGCTGCCCGCAGCCACGCCTTCTGCACCTGGCGCGAGATGGTCGGCGTCGCGTCCGCATCATAAGGACCTGATCAGCCGTAGGCCCTGTGGCATCGCTTCAACCATCGACCTGACAACGTCGCCAAAGCTTCCTCGTCCACATCCGCATGATCCTGGCGCTCACCCTGCGCCCCGGTGACATCGTCGCGCTCGACAATCTCAGCAGTCACAAAGCCAGCGATGTCTGAAAGGCCATCCTGCCGCCGGCGCCAAGCTCGTCTTTCTGCCGCCCTCCAGCCCCGACCTCAACCCGATCGAATGGGTATTCACAGGGACGCAAGACCCTGCTGCGCAACCACGACCCACGCACCGTCAGGACGTCTTAGCGATCCATCAGCACAGTGCTCCAACACTTCACCACAGCAGAATGCAGTCGATACCTCGAACAGGCCGGATACAGGTCAACCTAAACCAATCAGGCTTTCAACAAATGGTCCGCGCATTCAGGCGTCAGCCGTCCCACGGCGCAGTCAGCGCGTCCAGCACGGCGCGGGCGAACAAGGGCGGGTTCTGCAGCATGGCGAAGTGGGACACGCCGGGCAGGATCACCAGTCGGGCGTCCGGGATGGTCGCTGCCATGTAGCGGTCGTGGCTCTGTTTGATGCCCTCGTCATAGCGCCCGTCGGCAATTACGATCGGCGTGTGGATCGCCGCGAGTTGCTTGGTGGTGATGTTTGGCTGCGTCGCCCACATCCGGCTGATCTGCCCCAGGAAGCTGTCGTACTGGCCGGGCGTCGGCGAGAGGCGCCGGTATTCGGCACCAGCGCGCTCCTCAAACTGCTTGAACACGCCGACCTTGTCGAAGCCTGGGATCAGCCCGTCCGGGACGGTGTTGGCGCCGAACGCAAAGACCCGGTGCAGGTGTTCGGGATGGTGGATCGCCATGACGATCCCGATGATGCCGCCATCGCTCCAGCCGACCAGGTCCGCTTTCGGGATGTGCAGCGCGTCCAGCATCCCCACCACGTCGGACACCATCAACTCGTAGCTGTAGGGCTGCGAGGAGCGCGTACTGCGGCCATGCCCGCGGCTGTCTACGGCGATCACATGGAAGCCCTCCTGCACCAGGTATGGAATGACAGCGCCGAAGTAGTTGGCGTTGGCCAGGCCACCATGCACCATGATGACGGGTTTGCCGCCCGCCGGCCCGAACTCGGCCCGCCACATCTCGATGTCGTTGACGTGGACCGGACCTGCCACCGTCGCCGGTGGCAGGTCCGGCATGGGGGGCAGCACCTGCCACGGCTCCTCGGCCGAGGCCGCGGCCAAGCTCACGGCGAACATCCCGGCGATGAACGCGGCCCCGATCGCGAACGCACGTTGGACCATCCATCTCCCCTTCTCGAACAGGAACGCCTCGCAGATACGCGGTTTTCAGGCATCTCAGGGATCTGAGAACTCGGCCTCCAGGACGCTCAACGACGATTGTCCGAGCGGCCGTAGATGTTCACTCCTCCAGCCGACGCCTCGGAGAAGCTGCGCCAACTCGTCCTGCATCCGCTATCGACCGTTCTGCATGGCCATCATGTGGAGGTCGATTAGCTTTGAGAAGTGGGCCTACTCCGGGCCGGGCGTTGGTGCATGAACACAGTAATGCGCTGTAGGTGTTATACCAACCGTCTCATGCTCTGACTCAAACGTGAGTAGGTCCGGCTCGGGGCTGGGCGGTGTGGTTTGCCTGCATGGTGGTGGGGGCGGACATGACGGTTGCGGTCACGCGGACGGAGCACACGGCGGCGGCCCTGCGCCGGCTGGCGGGCGGGTCAGACGATGCAGCCGTGGCCCGGCGTCTGCTGGCGCTGGCGTTGATCCTGGACGGCCACACGCGCGCCGACGCGGCGCGGCTGGCGGGCGTCAAACCGAGAGGTTTGCCGGGCATGGACCGGCAGGCCTTGCGCGACTGGGTGCATCGCTACAACGCCGACGGCGTGCAGGGCCTTGCCGACCGGCATGGCGGCGGCCCCAAAGCGCGGCTGTCTGCGGAGCAGGAGGCCGAGGTCGCGGGTTGGATACGCATCGGCCCCGATCTGGCCCGGGACAAGGTCGTGCGCTGGCGCTGCGTGGACATCCAGGCCCGGGTCGCGGCGATGTTCAGCATAAGCCTGCACGAGCGCAGCGTGGGCCGTCTGCTGCACCGGCTGCACTTCTCCTACATCTCGACGCGCCCGCGCCATCCCAAGGCGGACGTGGCGGCGCAGGCATCTTTCAGAGCGGGTTCGCCGCTCTCATGACCGCTGATCTTCCCCGGCCTTCGTGGACGGGTCACGCTATGCGGGCGGCTGTCTCCTC
>CAXTGN010000079.1:0-13847 GCA_964243455.1 uncultured Acidobacteriaceae bacterium | reverse complement strand
ATCACCAAATGTGCGCCAGAACCTTAGAAATGTCACTCCTCTGCCAAGTTGAAGTGTCCGAAAGGCATGGGCTTGGTGACGTTGAGCGCGAAGAACCAGATCAGCAGGAGCTCAAGCTCGCGACAAAGATCCCTGACCAACAGCGAAAAGACCGGCTACAAGAAGCGTCCACGCAATGTCTATGGCCCCGACTTCGTCGAGCCGAAATCAGCGCCCGCCGCGGTGGAGATGTGGAACTCGCCAAAAACGACGACTACGCACATCCCACCGCACCACGACGGCTACGGTCTTACGCTGAAACTTCTACTTGGCAGGAACAGAGACAAATCAACTTGGCGCGAACATTGTATGTACCCTTGCTGTGTTGACCGTATCCGCCGTAAGCCCAGGGATTATGTTGCGCTCCCCCGATTCACGAGTTGATCGAGACCTTATCCGGGCAGACGGTAAGAGGTGCGTTGCTCTCCCTAATGACAGGTAATTTTATCTCCCTTGAAAGAGTGAGTGGGTACGCGTGTTCAATGCTTACTCTTCAGTGTGGAGGGGCGCTTTCTTCGCTCGGACATAATTTAGGACCAAAATGACTGTCTCTGCGTGGAGTAGACTGGGGCCGACTGCCGAGCCAGCACTGACTCGGGTCACCTTTACTAGAGAGCGCTGTCCCGTTTTTTGGCCTCAGTGAACCCAGGCTTCAAGCGAGAGTCGTTATCGTTCACGACGTGTCATGCTTCCACTTACCGAGGGCTTGCAGGTGGTCGGTCTTTTCAAGAGCACGTCTGTTACCTGCGTCGTCGCCATCTGCTGTGCGTTCTTCGGGGGTTGCCGGAGTCGGCGCCCCGTAGATCGACCAGCAATGATTTTCGATCGAGTTCCGCCCCTTGGGCCAGGGGGTGGAGGAGATACGGGCGTCTTGCGGGGTCATGTGATCGGGGCCCATGCGGGCCAGCGTATCGTGCTTTATGCCCTAAGTGCAGGCGTCTGGTGGGTACAACCGGTCACCCTTCACCCCTATACAGAAATCGATCCCGATGGAACATGGAAGAACTCGACGCACCTGGGTGCGCGCTACGCGGCTGTGCTGGTCAATCCGGGCTTTGTTCCTTCCAATCAGTTAGATGTGTTGCCGTCGGAGAACCAGGGAGTAGCCGCGTTGACCACAGTGACACCAAGCAGCTTGGCGGCCCCGGCGAAGCGCCTTCGTTTCAGCAACTACGATTGGGACGTCAGACAGATCGGAAGCGACCGAAATGGCTCGCCTCACAGCTACGCGCCTGGCAACGCCAGCTTGGATGGGCAGGGTTTTCTTCATCTCGGCATTTCACGCGGTCCGGATGGTTGGGATTGTTCGGAGGTCGCTCTCTCCCGGAGCCTGGGTTACGGCAGCTATTCCTTCACCGTCGCCGATGTTTCGAAGTTAGATCCGGCTGCAGTGCTCCGCGTGTTCACCTGGGATGCGACTGCTACAGATCAGGACCGCCGTGAGGTCGACTTCGTGGTCAGCCGGTGGGGGAACCCTAAGGGGAGCAACGCGCAATATATCGTCCAGCCCTTTTTCCGGCCTGCAAATACGTATCGGTACGTTGCTCCCGCTGGGCCTGCAACCTATGTGTTTCGTTGGGAGCCTGCCAAAGCGACGTTCACCACATTTCGAGGTGCAGGCGTTCTTGTAAAGAACGTGCCCGTTGCCACACACACATTCACCGCTGACGTGCCCGCGCCGCGAGCTGAATCCGTACACATGAATCTCTGCACCTTTGACTACACTCCCATTCCACAGCAACGACCCGCCGAGGTGGTCGTTCAACGATTCCAGTACCTGCCTTAACCTCATGAAGTCACATGCCGCTCTATCGATGCTCGGTGCGCTCATTTTCAGCTTTCTGTGTTGCACCGCTTCTGCGCTTGATCCTCACCGAGCGATTCCACAGTACCTTCGCGACAGCTGGTCCAAGGATGATTCCTTTCCGGGCGGACAGGTGAGCGCAATCGCGCAAACTTCCGATGGCGCCCTGTGGATCGGGGGAGACAAAGGACTCGTGCGGTTTGATGGACTGAGCTTTCGCTTGTTGCAGGAGTCCAGCAAGGGTGTCCCGATCACTCATGTTCTGGGGCTGGCCACCGATGCGGAAGGTGGGCTCTGGGTCTGGATGCAAGGTGCCAATGTACTGCGCTACAGCAACGGTTCGTTCGAAAATGTGACGTCCAGGCGGGCACTGCCGGACGGTGATGTGACTGCAATGTCACAGACCCAGGATGGCGGGATCCTCCTGTCCACGGTCGGACAGGAGACTTTTGAGTACCGGAGCGGACAGATACACAAGGCGGGCACCGTTGTAGTTCCCGGAACGCTGATACTCTCAAACGCAAAAACTGATGATGGGAGAATCTGGGTAGGCACAAGCGATAACGGACTGTTCTGCATTCAGGCGGGCCAAATTGTTCGCATGAACGTCGCGTTCGCGCCGAAGAAGATTAACGTTTTGCTCTCGAGCTCTCGCAATACGCTCTGGATTGGCACCGAACAGGGACTGTTTCGATGGGATGGGCAAAAGATGTCAAACGCCGAAGTGCCGTCTTCCCTGCGCAGTGATTCCATCTTTTCCATTACGTCCGACCGTGACGGCGGTTTATGGGCAGGAACACCGCACGGTCTCTTCCGATTTGCGATCAGTAGCGGGCCAGCCGGCAAAACAGTCGCCGACCATTCGGACCAAGTGCCAACCGCCCTGTTTCAGGATCGGGAAGGTGATCTCTGGATCGGCACCTCCCAAGGACTTCAACGCTGGCGTGATGGCGTTTTCGCGGCGTATCCGGCTGCGGCAAATACGCTTAATGGGAGCAGCGGCCCCATCTTTGCAGATTCTGACGGCCGGATCTGGTTCGGCCCTGCGGACGGTGGCCTTTACTCGCTTGGGATTAGCACGATGAACCGAACCTATGTACCCAATCTCAGTCATGACGTGATTTATTCCATCGCAGGCCTTGGCGAGGATCTTTGGATTGGGCGGCAGCAAGGTGGATTGACGCACCTCTACCGTAAAGGCCCCACCTTCAGCAACAAGACTTATACCGAAGCAGATGGGCTGGCCCAGAACAGTGTCTATGTAGTGCAGGAAACTCGCGACGGTACGGTCTGGGCGGGAACGCTGAGCGCAGGCCTGAGCAGGTTTAAGAATGGTACTTTCAGCACCTATACAACGACGAACGGTCTGGCTTCAAACACCATCACTGCGATAGAAGAAGATGAGCGGAGCGCACTTTGGGTAGCAACGCCCAATGGGGTGAGTGTGCTGAGCGCAGGCAAATGGCGCACTTACAGTGTGAAGGACGGTTTGCCCTCGGATGAGGCGACTGCTCTGATGTGGGATTCGTCTAGTGACAGCAAAAAGATGTGGATCGGGACCGCAAACGGGCTTGCGCTGTTCTCCGCGTCCGGAGGGCGCTCCTTTGAGCACATTCCTGAGCTCCTACGGCAGCCAATACTGGGCCTTGCCAAAGACTCGGCAGGGTCGCTCTGGGTGGCAACCCCGGAACATATCCTGAGACTCGATCCAGCGAAACTGCTCTCAGGCACCCTGGAGTCGACTGACATCCGAGAGTACGATCGCACCGATGGCCTGCCGTCCTCGGAAAGCATCCGACGTAGCCGGTCGATGCTGGAAGATGGAAGTGGGCGTATCTGGATCTCCACACAGGGAGGACTCGCGATTGCAGATCCAGCAAACCTGATCCGTCCTCCGATCCCAGCTCTCGTTCAGATAAAATCCTTGCTCGCCGATGGTCACCCGATCTCTTTGCAGCAGCCAGAAGTACCTGCTTCGCAGCACAGAGTCACGCTCCAATTTGCCGGAGTGAGTCTGTCCGTTCCGGAGCGCGTGCGGTATCGCTACCGTCTGGACGGGTTCGATAAGGAATGGAGTGAAGCGACCACCACGCGTGAGGCTGTTTACACAAACCTTGAACCTGGTGCGTACCGCTTTCACGTGACTGCCTCAAACAGCGATGGTGTTTGGAACATAACCGACGTCTCTTTCCCGTTCTTCGTTGAGGCCGCTTTATGGCAGACTCGGTGGTTCCGCTTAGCTGCGGTGATGATGGTCGGGCTTGCAATGTGGTGGGGATACCTATTCCGAACAAGACAGCTAGCGAGACAGCTCCAGCTACGGTTTGAGGAACGATTGGCGGAACGCATGCGCATCGCGCAGGATTTGCACGACACACTGCTACAAGGCTTTCTAAGTGCTTCTCTTCAGCTTGACGTGGCCGCAGAATACGTTTCTCCTGATTCCCCTGCTTCCCCCTTGCTGTCGCGTGTTCTCGCCCTTATGCGCCAGGTCTGCGAGGACTGCCGCAACTCTCTAGGAACACTCCGGAACGGAGACAAGTTCGGCGGCGATTTGGAAGCGGGCTTCTCTGCACTTCCGCAAGAACTCGGCCTGGGAGGAACGGTGTCATACCGCGTATTGGTGAACGGTTCCCCCCGCGCTTTAGAGCCAATGTGCAGAGATGAGCTTTTTCTGGTTGGGCGTGAGGCCGTGCTGAACGCCTTCCGCCACGCAGATGCGAGTCTGATAGAGGTCGAGCTTGTCTATGAACGAACCGGCTTACATTTGTTCGTCCGAGATGACGGGCGGGGCATCGAAGAGCTGACTCTGCTCTCCGGCAAGGAGAGACATTGGGGTGTTACAGGCATGCGAGAGCGAGCTGCAAAAGTAGGCGCGCAATTCAGCATCTGGAGTCGTCCGGCAAAGGGCACTGAGATCGAACTGATGGTTCCAGGCAGCGTTGCCTTTTTACGAGACAAGCGAGCCGGTTTCTCAATAAGCCGGGCGCTGCTCGCTTTCAAGCATAAGCTGGCCCAAAAGAGAGAGCGAGTCATATGACGGAGCCGATAAGAATCCTTATCGTGGACGACCATCCGCTTCTACAGGAAGGCATTGCACTCGTGGTCGATCACGAACCTGACATGAAAGTGGTCGGAGCTGCGGCGACTGGACGGGAATCAATCGAGCTGTTCGAGAGGGTTAGGCCCAATTTGGTTCTAATGGACTTGCGCCTACCCGATATGAACGGTATCGATGCCATGATTGCGATCCGAACAAAAGCGCCGTCTGCGAAAGTCATCATCCTGACCACTTTCGAAGGAGATGCCGAGGTGAATCGAGCCTTGAAGGCCGGTGCCGCCGGTTACCTGCTAAAGACCATGCCCCGCAAGCAGATTGTCGAATCCATGCGATTGATTCATGCAGGAAGGCGGCGAGTCGATCCTGGCGTCGCTGCAAACCTGGCAGAGCACATGGGGCAGGAGACTTTGAGTCAACGTGAGATTGAGATCCTGAAGCAAGTCGCAGAAGGAAGTCGGAACAAGGAGATTGCCGCGCAATTGGCGCTTTCCGAAGAGACGATCAAGAGTCATATGAAGAATATCCTTGAGAAGCTCGGCGCAGCGGACCGGACACAAGCCGTTGCGATCGCAGTTCGCCGGGGCATGATGCAGCTCTGAGTAACCCGACGGCAAGATCTGGACAGTTGCTTCTAGGCGCCTCCGCCTAGATACCATCCTGCTCCCTCGATTGGGGGATGCCTTCGGTAGCAGGCATGCATACGCTAGAGGGGGAACACAGTCTCTAACCCCTGGAGGCCTGAAGTGCAGCGCCTGTTCTTCGCCTTTCCTAATGGGCTGCCCGGGGCGGGGCTACTGCTCCTACGAGCCGCAGTGTCTCTGACGGGGGTCTATGAAGCTCACCTCCTTCTGACCACGTTGGCTGTACCCCTTATTCTCCTCATCGCGCTCAATGTTGCGGTGTTCACTGCGATGGTGTGCATTCTGATCGGTTTCGCGACCCCGATCGCTAGCCTCAGCTTGGGCATCGGGGCTGCCTCTGCCCTGATTCTGACCATGTCCCCTTGGCCCAGCTTTACTCAAAGCGAAGTGATCTTGCTGAATCTCGCGATCATGGCAGTCGTGAATGCCGCGGTCGGCCCTGGAGCGTTCTCGGTAGACGCCCGCCTGTTTGGCCGGCGCGAGCTCACCTTTCCAGATTGATCGCTCGCGAGCAGGCACAACTCACTCCATTTAGGGATGCCGCTCTAGCTTTGAAGGGGCTTAGCAAATCAGTACTAATCGCTGAAGATCGTGAAGTCAGGTGCTTCCATGATCTCTACGGCAAAGCAAGCGCGCAGAACATACGGCGCATTCACCGATAAGTTATCCGCCTCGGACTTCCGCCTTCGGAGCTGCCTCCAAAGCGGTGCAGTGATCGCCTGCTCCCCGGGAGGTCTGGCGACTGGCTTGGTACAAGCACTCTTGGAACTAATTTGTAAGCGGTTGGCAGGAGTGAATCAACCCTCTCTCACTTTCAGCTTGCTTGAGGTGCGCCCAGGATCCTCGTGGCTCGCAGCAGTACCGAGAGCTTCAACATCGACACGGACCGCTCGGTGAGTTTGGACATCCCGTCTGAGCTTTTGCTCACCCCACGCCCAAGCAGAAGGAGTTATGATGCCGGACCAAACGAAAGCAACAGCCGTTCCTGTCTCCTCGGCTTTTCGATCAGAGATGGCGTTTCCCTTCCTTACTGACGAGATGCTCGTTCGCCTGGCGAGCTACGGGAAAGAAGTATCCTGCGCGGCAGGAACAGCCTTATGGATTCGCGGCGAGCGAGAGGTTGACTTCTTCGTTGTGCTGGTGGGCATCGTTGAGATCTCTGCGCAAAGAGAGGACGGCACTTTCGAGCCCTTGACTACGCTTAGCTCCAAGCAGTTCTCCGGCGAGCTAGATCTGCTCAGCTCACGGAGGACGCTGGTGAACGGCCGTACTTTGACCGAAAGCGTTCTGCTGCGAATTCCCCGTACACAATTGCAACGCCTTATGCGCTCGGAAGGGGATATCGCCAACCTCATTATGCAAGCCACGGTCTGGAGGCGCTTGGGAATCGTTGAGCGCTCAGCGACGGGCATTGTCCTGCTGGGCCGGGCCACAGCTGCAGAAACCATCCAGCTGCAGCGCTTCCTTACCCGCAACAGCTATCCCCACCGTCTTATCGAGCCGAATGCAGACCAGTCGGAGAGCGCCGAAAAGGAGTCGGCGCGGGAACAAGATCTTCTGCCAGCCGTGATCTTCCCAAACGGACGTGTACTGCACCAGCCCACGCTGGCAGCCTTGGCGGATGAGCTGGGCCTTACGGAAACGCTTGACCCCGATACAATCTACGACCTCATAGTTGTCGGTGCCGGACCTTCCGGTCTTGCCGCGGCGGTGTACGGAGCTTCAGAAGGTCTCTCTACTTTGGTCATCGAGGGTATCGCCCCCGGAGGTCAGGCCGGTACCAGCTCGAAAATCGAGAACTACCTTGGCTTTCCCACTGGGGTCTCGGGACAGGAGCTTGCGAATCGAGCCCAAGTGCAAGCGCAGAAATTCGGGGCTCGGCTAGCCATCGCCAGAGACGTTATAGCAATCCGTCAGGTCGACGATCTGCATGTGCTCACATTGGCAGGAGGGTCGACGGTTCAATCCAGAACGGTTGTAATCGCAACCGGAGCGCAGTACCGAAAGCTCTCGTTGGAAAACTACCAACGGTTCGAGGGTCAGGGTATCCAATATGCGGCCACAGCCATGGAAGCTAACCTCTGCCGGGACCAAGAGGTCGTGGTTGTTGGTGGGGGAAACTCGGCAGGTCAGGCAGCTTTGTTTCTTTCAGGTTTCACCAGGCACGTGCACCTGATCGTTCGCGGGAGTGCGCTCACTGACACAATGTCGCGCTATTTGATTACTCGAATCGATAGCTCCGCGCGGATCACCGTGCACACCCAAACAGAAATAAGACACATCGACGGGGACGCATTCCTTCGGTGTGTCACTTGGGAAGACCGTCGCACTGGGCTACGGGTGACGCGGCAGGTAGGGAGCTTGTTTGTGATGATTGGGGCAGAACCGAACTCAGGCTGGCTCTACGGAACCCTCGCTCTTGACAAGAAGGGCTTCATCATCAGCGGAACGGCGGAAGCCTTTGAGGACACACGCTATGCAACCAGCGTTCCCGGCATTTACGCAGTTGGCGATGTCCGGTCCGACTCTGTGAAGCGTGTTGCCTCCGCAGTGGGCGAAGGCTCGGTCGTGATATCGGACATTCATCGATATCTCGCCCAGCAAGCCGAAGCGTTCGTGGCCGGACGGATCACCTCGGTGGAACACGCTCTACTTAGTCAGCGAAGTTGCACCCAGACCCCGGCATTCGCATGATCACAAGAGATGGAATGTCAAACGACCCTGCTTTTTCAGAAGCCTGACGCTGCGCTGCTTATGCGGGCTACGCGTTCCAACATCAACCGACTCCGGCCCCGATTCTGCTGCCTGCACCCCTCGCAGTTCCGCTGCCATGTCCACTCACCTAACGACACCTAGAAAGGTATACAGTGATGTCCAATTTGAATGGGAAAGTAGCATTGGTAACCGGCGGCTCCCGAGGCATAGGGGCCGCTATTGCAAAACACCTCGCAAGACATGGCGCGACGGTTGCGCTGACGTACACGAAGGGCGAGCAGGCCGCGACAGCGGTCGTGAAGGAAATTGAGGTATCCGGTGGGAAGGCGCTTGCTATCCAAGCAGACGCCGCTGTTGAGAGTTCCGCACGGGCAGCGGTACAGAAGACTGCCGACGCTTTCGGACGTCTCGACATCCTGGTGAACAATGCGGGTACCGCAATCCCCAAGCCGTTCGAAGAATCGACTGTGGCGGAGATGGATACTGTGATCAATATCAATCTCCGCGGGGTCTTTGTCAGCACGCAGGAGGCGCTGAAGCACCTGAAAGAGGGTGGCCGCATCATCAACATCGGCTCCTGCGTCGGTGAGCGGAACTTCACACCAGGTCTCGCTTCCTACGCTGCCACCAAGGGCGCTGTGAAGATGTTCACGCAGGGTCTATCGCGCGAGGTCGGCACGCGCGGCATCACCGTCAACAATGTTCAGCCCGGACCCATCGACACCGACCTTAACCCTGCAGCGGGGGATTGGGCGGAGCCCCAGCTGGCGAATACGGCGCTGAAGCGCTATGGCACGGTGGACGAAGTCGCCGCGATGGTTGCGTTCCTTGCCAGCCCGGAGGCCGCCTACATTACAGGTGCAAATATGACTGTTGACGGCGGCACCAACGCCTAACCGACAAGGCGGTGGCCATGGCACGCTGCCTCGTGTCATGGTCACCCTTTTCTGATCGCGGCGACTACTTCACATTGCACGTCCCACCCGCGCGCGGAGTACGTCCTCGACGCCTTTCTGATTGGAGTCCTTTATGGGAAGAAGAATCATCTTTGGAGAGTTTGGCGGACCCGAAGTATTACGCCTCATAGAAACACCGGATGACGAGCCTGGTAGCGGGGAAGTTCGGCTCCGGGTTCGTGCAATTGGACTAAACCGGACGGAGCTTACATTGCGCTCTGGTAGATCGCCTCAAAAGCCTACGCTGCCTAGTCGTATCGGCTTTGAAGCTGCCGGCGAGATCGATGCGTTGGGGAGCGGCGTAGAAGGTTTCGCAATTGGAGATCGCGTCGCCTTGATACCTACATACGGCGCTGCACGATTCGGGTTGTATGCTGACACCTCGCTCGCGCCTGCTCGATCGCTGGTCCAACTCGCCCCGGGCGTCAGCTTTGAAGATGCAGCCGCTACCTGGGTAGCGTTCGGGACTGCTTGGTCCGGCATTGTGAGTACCGGAGCGTTACGAGCGTCACAGACAGTGGCGATCACCGCGGCCTCGAGCAGCGTGGGTCTAGCTGCGATCCAGATCGCCAAGAGCATCGGCGCTAAAACCATCGCAATCACTCGCACATCGGCAAAGTCAGAGGCTCTGCTAAGAACCGGCGCCGATGCCGTTGTCATCACAGAGCAAGGAGGCGTCGACAAAGAACTTATGGGGCTGACGGACGGCCTCGGGGCAGACGTGATTCTTGACGCAGTCGGTGGTCCAATCCTTCCACAGTTAATGAAGGGCACCCGCGAGGGCGGACTGCTGCTCCTCTACGGGGCGCTTGCGACGGAGCCGACGACTGTGTCTCCATTCGACATCTTCGGGCGAAACATAACCATAAGCGGCTTCGCTCTAACTAGTGTCGCGAGTGATCCGGCAAAGTTCCGCAGGATGCGTGATTTCATCTCGGAAGGTTTGACGGAGGGATCCCTGAAGCCAGCGATTGCACGCACATTTCACCTTACGGAGATTGTCGATGCCCACCGCTACCTGGAAAACGGGGAACGGTTCGGGAAGGTCATCGTTACGACCAGCTAAGACTTCAGTCCTACAACGCTCATCGCCCACACCCCGTCACCGCTTTAGACCAGCAAAGAGGAGTCACCATGGCAGATCAACCGCTACTTACGCCGTACACGATGGGCGACTTGCACTTGGCGAACCGCATTGTGATGGCACCACTCACACGCATGCGTGCGCGTCCGCAGGATCATGTGCCCACACAACTGCAAGCGGAATACTACGCACAACGAGCCTCGGCGGGGTTGATAGTGGCAGAAGCCACAGCGATTAGTTCTGATGCCTTCGGTTGGGCCAACACGCCGGGTCTGTGGAGCAGAGCACAGGTACAGGGTTGGCGACGCGTTACCGATGCGGTTCACGAGCGCGGCGGAAAAATCATTGCGCAACTCTGGCACACCGGCGCCATCTCCCACCCCGAACTTCGAAACGGAGCGGTGCCGGTCTCAGCATCTGACATCAATCCGGTACAGATCTCAGTTACTAACACTGGTCGACAGCCGACCGTTGTTCCCCGCCCGCTTAGCAAGGAGGAGATTCGTAGCACAGTGCACGACTATGCTCTGGCCGCCGGACATGCGATAGAAGCTGGGTTTGACGGCGTTCAGATCCTTGCCAACTACCTCTACCTCATTGCGCAATTCCTGAACCTCGCCACCAATCGCCGCACGGACGAATATGGCGGAAGTGTCGAGAATCGTTCCCGCTTTCTGTTCGAGGTCCTCGAGTCGGTCGTCGCGCGAGTGGGCGGTAGCCGAACAGGAGTGAAGTTAAGTCCCATGCATGAGGGTGGACCGTTTGAAGCAAATGAGGACACCCTCCCGATCACTGAGTTCGCTGTGCGGAAACTAAACGACTACGCACTCTCTCATCTGCTCTTGATGGGAAACACGACGGATTTTACCGGAACTACGCTGTCGACGCTTGTTGACGATGCCATGTTCGAGCATTTTCGACCGCTCTATCAGGGCACTCTCATCGCGAACGTAAAGATGGACCGTGACCGCGGTAATCGACTCATTGCAGCCGGTTATGCGGACCTCGTAGCATTTGGCCGTCCCTATATAGCGAATCCAGATTTGGTGGAGCGTTTCGTAAACGGTACACCACTCGCAGAAATCGATTGGGAGACAGTGTACGCATCAGGAGCGAAGGGCTACTCCGACTATCCCGCGGCGCAATAACATCAAGGAGAACAAGATGGCAGCAACTATTGCAGAAAAAAATAAAGCTCTGGTGATGACGGCGTTCGATACGCTTTTTAATCAGCGCGATTACGAAGCAGCCAAGCAATTCTGGTCTGACACATACATCCAGCACAGCGCGCACATCGAACCGGGTCGCGAGGGTCTTTTCGGCCTGATCCGTGCATCGCCTTCGACTTTGCGCTATGAAAGTCAGCTAATTCTGGCCGAAGACGACTACGTCATCGCACACGGCCGCTTCAGTGGTACTGGCCGGGAAAGGTCCTGGATCGCGGCTGACATCGTTCGAGTCGAAGACGGCTTGCTGAAAGAACACTGGGACGTGTTACAGGACGAAGCATCGCGAAGCGAATCAGTGAGCGGCCTGCCCATGTTCGGCAGCACCTTTTTCTCGTAAGACCAAATCTTTGCACAATAGGAGGATTCATGAACCTTTCTGGAAACACGATACTCATCACCGGCGGTGGATCGGGCATTGGCCGCGCACTAGCAGAAGAGCTGCACAAGCGTGGTAACAAGGTCATTATCTCCGGTCGCCGCAAGATTCTTCTTGATTCGGTTACGGCTGCCAACCCTGGTATGGAGTCAGTCGAGTTGGACATTACGAGCTTAGCCAGTATCCAGGGCCTCGCAGCTACGCTGACGCAGAATCATCCTGACCTGAACGTCCTGGTCAACAATGCAGGAATCATGGAGATTGACAATGCCGGTGGTGAGATGTCCGACGATCGGATCCAGGCGACTATCGAAACGAATCTTCTTGGTCCCATCCGCCTCACTTCTGCGCTAGTGGGACAATTGAAAAAGACTAAAGGTACCATCATCTACACCACGTCAACACTTGCCTTTGTGCCAATGGCGCTTACAGCGGTGTATTCCGCAACCAAGGCGGCCCTGCATTCGTACCTGCTGTC
Source organism: uncultured Acidobacteriaceae bacterium (assembly GCA_964243455.1). Lineage (GTDB taxonomy): Bacteria > Acidobacteriota > Terriglobia > Terriglobales > Acidobacteriaceae > Granulicella. The sequence continues at coordinate 1,464 of CAXTGN010000079.1, read as the reverse complement.
ACAACGTTTCCTGTTAAAGGACAGCGGCGTCCGCGTACTTGAGATCGCTCCGCCTTGGGTGCGCACAGCACTCATGAACAGCCAGGAGGCGGAACAGGCCATGCCCCTAGATAAATTTCTCTCAGAAAGCATCGCCGTACTCGGAACCGACGCCGAAGAAATTCTGGTTGAGATCGCCCTGCCATTCCGCAATAACCCGGGCCCCTCCGAACACGAGTTTGTGAACGGGTTTAATGAACAGATCACAGCGCTCTTCAGACCAGGGAGTGGCCACGAGTAGAAGCGCTTCTCGCGACCTCAAAAAGAGTCCCCGCAGACGGACCGCAACAAGAGATGAACGTGAGATAGACATCACCATAGTTGGTGAACTTTCAGATCTCGCAGCCATGCTCCCAGTCTGCTTCGTACGTACATCGCCGAACACTGATCCCTCCGGACTCTTATGAGCCGGCTTCGTTTCTTTCCCGACAGAGCCGCTCTTGTGCAGCCTCACCGGCTGGATTCCCCTCGTCTCCGAACAGAGGAACGAGCTTGGCTGCGGGTTTTCTCACGGTGAAGTCGAGTTGCACCTGTTCGTGACCGTTCGGATGCTGCTCCCGCCACAGTTCCAGGAGAAGTGGCGGCATGGCGGAGAGGACCGACTTGGTTCTATGAACCTTGGCATGGCAGCCCGGGCACAAGGACAACATCAGGTTGAGCACTGATTTACTAGGTCTACGGTGATGCACGATGATGGATCGCTTGTCCCGGCCAGATGCGTCGCACACGCGGCAGCGGTACCCGTCGCGTTCCAGGACCGTTTCCCGCAACCCTCCGAAGTACTCCTCATCCTGCCGCTTAAGCGTGTAGCACGTCGAACAAAGGCCGAGTGCGAGGATCTTTGCGTTTCCGCAAGGGCAGTGCATCACGCGTTGCCGGTTGGCTCTCACTTCCCTGCTCCTGCAGCATATCTATATAGAGTCTGACGACTGATGCCCAGCTCGCCGGCAAGCGCTGTCTTCGATTCCCCGGCCGTCACACGCCGCTGCAGTTCTTTCGCCTGCACTGGGTTCAGGCAATGCTTTCGCCCGACGTATGCGCCTTCTCTTAGCTTAGCCAAGGCGATTCCCTCCCGCTGGCGTTCCCGGATCAGGTCACGTTCGAACTGTGCGAAGGCTCCCATCACGCTCAGAAGCAGGTGGGACATGGGGGAGTCTTCACCGGTAAACGTCAGGTTCTCCTTTTCGAAGCGCACGTGAACGCCGCGATCAGTGAAACCAAGGACCACCTTTCGCAGGTCGTCCAGGTTGCGGGCCAGCCGGTCCATCGAGTGGCAGATCACCGTGTCGCCCTCCCGCACGTAGCCGGTAAGCTGTTCCAGCTCCGGCCGATGGAGATCCTTGCCGGATGCTTTGTCCACGAAACGCTTGTCGAGATGAATGCCTTCGAGCTGCCGCAGCTCCTTCTGATCGAGAGAGCTGACGC
>CAXTGN010000078.1:0-13875 GCA_964243455.1 uncultured Acidobacteriaceae bacterium | reverse complement strand
CACCACATAGAGTATTACGCTGAGTTCGTCGATCTTTCCGGGTTGACGAAAGGCGCCAAGGTACAAGTTGCGGGTATGGATGCGGGGCAAATCCTCGAAGTCACCGTTCCGAACTCACCGGCGGGCCGCTTTCGGGTAAAGATCCGTATTGACGATGTGCTCCATGGGTTAGTGCGGACCAACTCGGTCGTCACGATCGCGACCGAAGGCGTCGTCGGGGATACTTTCCTGCTCATTCATCCGGGTTCAGCGACTGCCCCTGTTGCGCCGGCTGAGGCAACGCTTGCAAGTAAGGAACCAACTGAACTCGCAGACCTCTTGGATCAGGGCAAAGAGGTGCTCGCTGACGTGGACGGCACGGTCAGAAACGCGAATGGCGTGCTGACGGGCGTCGGGGCGAACCTGAACTCGACGCTAACCAGCGTGAGGGGTACAGTCGCAAACGTCGATGATGTCGTGGTTGATGTGAAGTCCGGTCGCGGCACTGCTGGCATGCTGCTCCATGACGAGGCGCTAGCAGGTCAGATCCGGCAAACAGTCACAAACGCGCAGGAGTCGTCCGCAAATCTCGATCGTGCCTCCACCCGGGCGAATGCATTGATGGCGGATGTGCAGTCTCGTCAGCTTCCGCAAAAGATCGACGACACGCTCGGCAATGTACGAAGCGCGTCTTCGAATCTCGATGCAACCAGCCGCCAACTTCTCCAAGCCGTCTCAGAGGCCACAGCTCCCGATCTTCAGGGCGTCACCGCGGGAGTAAACATGAGAGAGACATTGTCGAACACAAACGCAGCCACCGCGAATATGGCCGACGAGACAGAAGCGCTGAAGCATAACTTCATTTTTCGCGGTTTCTTCCGACACAGGGGCTATTACAACCTAGCGCAACTTCCACCCGATAGGTATAGAAAGGACAAGCTATTCACAAGCTCCTCCAACGCACGCGCCTGGCTGCCAGCGGACCAACTCTTCGAGCCGGGAGCCGGTGGTTTGGAACAGCTCACAGCCCAAGGAAAGATTCTGCTGGACAACACCGCCGCTCAGCTTGGCGACTCGCTCCTCCAAAATCCCATCATCATCGAAGGGTATCAAGAGGGAACAAATGCTGCAGAACGAGTAGCTCGTTCCCAAAACCGCGCCATTCTCGTGCGCCGGTATCTGGAAGAGCATTATCAGGTTGATGCGTCTCACCTGGGCATCGTAGCCATGCAAAACCTGCCCCCCACCGGTGTCGGTCGCTCAACCTGGGATGGAGTTTGTATCGTGACCGTGCTAACAAAATTTTAAAGCACGCCTGATCCCGATGGAGTTGCAGATCACTCGGGCGTGAAAATCACGTTGACTTCGCAAGGCAATCGCGATGGCGTTAATTACTGCCCTTCTCTCTGAGAACACTGAACTTACATCAGATCAAGCATTGAACGCGACCGCGCAGTCACGCGGCTCTAATTGGCTTATCATGATAGCGGGGCAAAGATAGATCACCTGTGTGGGTCCTCGAAGGCCGTGGTTATAAGTTCTCAAACCTGAGTGACGGTTCCTGGGAACTTAACTATACAGGCCTCTCGACAGCTTCGCCTAGTTGAGCAGTTGCTCGTGCACCTGCTCAAAAAGTTTGTGATTGTCTCTATAGTCCACGTGGATTCCGATGAGGACTGGTCCGGGGATCTCGAACGCTTGCCGAAGAGTGAGCGCGATCTGATCGGGTGAGGTGATCATCAGGCCTTTGGCACCAAACGCCTCCGCATACTTCACTACGTCTACGGGCCCGAAGTCGACGCCGGCAGTCTTCTGATATTTTGCTTGCTCTTGGACCGCAACCATGTTGTAGACACCATCGATCCACACCATGTGAACGAGATTCAACTTCAGGCGGACCGCCGTTTCGAGTTCCATGGCCGAGAAGAGGAACCCGCCATCGCCTGAAATGGACAAGGTCTTTTCGCTCGGGCGCACGAGGCAAGATGCGATGCCCCATGGCAAAGCTACCCCCAGTGTTTGTTGCCCATTGCTGATCAGGATTTGGCGTGCGCGAAAACTGAACAGAAAGTGTGCGATCCAGAGATGGAAGGATCCCATATCCAGGCAAAGCGTAACATCATCGGTCATCCACTTCTGCAACTCAGACACAATCCGCAATGGGTGAATCGGGCTAGTGGTGTACCGCTTCGCCTCCTCGAGTCTCATAGAGCGTTTCGAGGCGAGTCCCTCAAAAAAGCGGGTCACATCCGGCGCCAAGATTATCGCACTCGTTAACTGGACTAGAGCGGAGAGGCTGGGCGATATCCCTCCTAACACTTCTATTGCTGGCACGTAAAAGTTATCGATGTCTGCTCGCGTGGAGTCGATGTGAATGATTTGCGCGGTCCGCAGACGGTTCCAAAGTGATGGGTCGTACTCGACAGGATCGTAACCGATCGTCACGATCACATCCGCGGCCGCCAATAGCTCATCTCCCGGTGCGTTATCAAGCTGGCCGATCCGGCCAGCGAAGCGTTGAAAGAGATCGTGAGATACAGTTCCAGCGGCCTGGAATGTTCCAACCACAGGGAGCTGGGTCTTACGTAGGAATTCACGAACAGCGTCTGCATTCTCCGGTCTGCTTGCAAGCATGCCGAGGAGAACTACAGGGCGCTGTCCCGCTCGGATGATCCTGGCGGCTTCCTCTAACGAGGCCCTGGTTCCTGGTCCATACGAGGGATTCGACGTCACACCGATGGCCTCACACGTGGCTGTCCCTTCCATCACGTCTTTCGGGAGACTCACGAAAGATGCTCCCGGGCGGTCTGATTCTGCAGCCCGGAAAGCGTTCGCCATGACCTCACCGATGGACTCCGAAGAACCCGCCTCGGCGCTGAACTTTGTCACCGGTGTCATGAGTGGAACCGCTTGTAGCGATTGATGAATCTGCTTCAGGCTTTGAGAAGTTGCGACTGCCCCTCCCAATGCTACGACCGGGTCTCCCTCGCTGTTGGCTGTGGCTAGGCCCGTTGTGAGGTTGCTCACACCCGGACCGGATGTAACGATCGCGACTCCTGCCCGGCCGGTCAGCCGACCGATACCACCTGCGATGAACGCGGCGTTCTGTTCGTGACGACACACGACAGTCTGAATCTCTGAGGACGCAAGAGCTTCAAAGACTCGATCGATCTTTGCTCCCGGAATTCCAAATACATACCGAACGCCATGGAACTCCAATGATTCGACCACTACATCGGCACCAGTACGGTTCACCTTCGACGTCATATGATCCTTTGAACTCCGTACTTTGGTTACGACGTGTGGTCTTGTTCGGCACTCGTAAGGTCGTCATTCGGATCCTGCGAGAGATCGGCTCTGAGGAACTCTTCAGTTTCCGGCAGTGAGACATGCATTTCGTTTATTGCACAGCTGCTGATGGTGATATCGCCGGCGCGACAAGCAAGAACGTGTCCGCCTTGCTGGCGATCCTTCGAAAGGAAATGGAAGTGGTAACCGGGGACGCTGAAAGACTTCGCGAATGCAGGCGACCAAACACCAACGAGCGTACCTTCTGTCTCTTCGAAGGCGAACTCCTCTTGTCCGCTTGCTGCCGCCTTCAGGCCAATCCCCTCTTGCACCTGCCTCATTACTCTCGTCTTCACAGACGGAAAGCTACCATCGATCCGAAAGGCGTAGAAGAGATTGTCGGACGTGCGAAATCCATCACATGCAGCTACAAGATCTTCAAATGACGCCATCCCCTGAGAAGTCTTGCTGTCTTCTGCCGTGAAGCGAGTGACAACCGCGTAGGGAATGAACCGATTTCCCTCAACGGTCGTCACCGCTCCGCTGGGTGCGATCTGATAGCAAACACCGTCTAGCACGACCATCTCTCCAGCAAGATCAACGAACGTACCCAGCCCAAAGTCACCATGCCGAAGAAGCCGAGAGACCTGAACTGCACCTTGGTAAAGCCCCTCGACGAGGGCGGCGGATGTAGAAACCTGGAAGAAGGTGTGGAGAGGCTTGCCGAGATATTGCGCTAAGGCATCGGCGATGATCTGGTCGCTTCTTGCCTAATCTATCGACATTCTCTCGTCAAGAGCTTCATAGAGCGAATTGGGGATGTTGCACCGGATCAGCTTCAAAGGCACTCCTGATCAACCAGCTTGGCATTGTGTCGCGCGGAACGCACCGTAGTGAATTGATATCTAACTGTGAGGACGGTTGTGCGAGAGTGCAGAAGCTCCGGTTCGACGCCCGTTGAAGCCCAGTCCACTACGACTCGGGAGCTTCCGCCGCACGAATCAGAGCTTCCATGAGCTTCTCATCAGTAAGGGGCTCCACGATGACGTCATAGCCACCGGCTTCCAGCACTCCGGACCACAGCTGAAATGTCGCTGTATGGGCGTAGACGAGTATGGCTGGTTTTGGCCTGAGCATTGCTACATCTCCCCAAATCGTCCACCAGTCTTGCGCGTTGGGCAGCGAGGCTGGCAGGAGAACCACTTGGTACTGTTCTCCTGTCCGGATGTGGGGCGCCAAGTCCAGAGCGCTGGTGACGACTACCGGGATCATGCCAAAGGAACTGATTTGCCGATACAATCTGTCGCGCATCGCTTCCGCCGCTAGTGCCAGCACCCGGATCTGCCTGGCTTGCAGTGCCATCTACTCCTCCTCGTGAGAAAGAGCATGCCAGAGTATCGCCGACTCCGAATGCGAGGTGGGGCTAGATCACGGTGAGGAGGAAGGACTTAAGCTCGCAGCTAGGAGCAAAGACGGGAATAGAGTGGCGAAGAAGCCCTGAGGGAATACAATCCCTGACATAGCTTCAGAGGAGTGTATCGAGACATAGATCTTCGCCGGCCACGCGTGGTCGGTAAAATGCTGTCCCTCTCGAGCGGATAAGGCTCTCGAAAAACGTTGGGGAGGCGCTGTGGATTCGAAGTCTACCAGTTTGGACGTACGGTTCAGCCTCGCCTATGAGGAACTGCGTCGGATGGCGCGCGGAATTATTCACGGCGAGGGAGTCCGGGATCTTTCGGCCACGACCTTGGTGAACGAGGCGTGGCTCAAGCTCTCCTCGGCAGCTGAATTGTCCCCTGTTGACCATCTGCACTTCAGGCGAACCGTTGCTCAGGCAATGCGCTTCATCCTTGTCGATGCCTCAAGGCGACGGTCCTCAAAGGTAAGGGGCGGAGATGAGGTAGCCGTGACTTTCGATGAGGCGCTGTACTACGGTTGCAGTTTCCGGCTCGGGCCGGAGCTGCTCGCACTGAACGCTGCGCTAGACACGCTCGCAACCTTTTCTCCGCGCCAAGCCGAACTCATTGAAGCACGATTCTTCGGGGGTATGACGGCGGAAGAAATGGTTCAGGTGTTCGATGTGTCCGAGTCAACGGTAGTTCGTGAACTGAGAATGGCGAAGGCCTGGCTGGCGCGAGAGCTCCGGCCAGCTCGAAGAAATGTTTCCGCATAGAAGTGAGAGGCCCAGCTTGGACGTAAAGCGTTGGAGTACCTTACAGGACAGCTTCGATCATCTGGCCGATATGCTGCCTGAGGATCAGGTTCGTGCTCTTCGAACGCTATCCGAGGATGATCCCTCCATAGCAGCGGAACTTCGGGAGCTATTAGAGGAGGACGCCTCCGGTCAATATCTGCCCGATGTGGACGCGGAAAGGCTTCTTCAAGACGCGTTTCAGCAGGGTGACGGAGTTTGGCCGGTCGACGGTCAGATAGGCCCTTATCGCGTCCTCAGGTTGCTCGGTGAGGGCGGAATGGGGGTTGTGTACCTGGCCGAACGAACTGATATTGCTGGGCACGTGGCCATCAAGTTGCTGCGCGACGCGTGGCTCTCTCCCGTCCGCCGCCAGCGCTTCGCCCTGGAACAGCAGATGCTGGGCCTCCTGAAACACCCTTCGATTGCACGCATCTATGACGCGGGCACCACGAGGGACGGAACACCCTGGTTCGTCATGGAGTTTTCAGACGGTGTCCCCATTACCGAGTATCTGCAAGGTCGCACCTTCACTGGGCGAGCGGTTATGAAGCTGATAGGAACCGTTTGCGAAACTGTCCGCTACGCCCACAGTCTCGCGATCATTCATCGGGACCTGAAGCCCTCGAACATCCTCGTCACCGCTGACGGCGAGGTTAAGCTCCTCGACTTCGGTATTGCGAAACAGATGGACCTGGTCAATCGCGGGAGCACGGCGACTACAGCCGGTTTCCGTCTTTTCACACCTGCGTATGCCGCATCTGAGCTCCAGAGCGAGAACAGGGTGGGCGTCTTCACAGACATCTATTCGGTCGGAGTCATTCTCTATCAGTTGATAACCGGCTGCCTGCCCTTTCCTGATGGTGCGATCGGTGAACGCTCTCCGCAACGGCCCTCAAGGGCTTCCAAGGCTACCAACGCGGGGAGTTCGTCTGCACTCAGCAAAAGTGAGTGGGCCGATATAGATGCCATATGCATGAAGGCACTCGAGAAGAATCCCGAGAACCGATACCTGTCCATGGATTCTTTCATCGATGACGTCAACGCCTTTCTCGAGGACCGCCCCATCAGTGCGAGGAAGAACGCTCTCCTGTACACCACGGGCAAGTTCCTGCGCAGAAACCGGGTACGGGTACTCATGGCTGCATTGGCCCTGTTAATCGTTATGGCCGGCACGGTCCTGTTCACGGTGCGGCTTGCGAGAGCCCGCGACGCGGCGGCGAAGGCTCGCGATCAGGCGATCGCCGAGGCCGCTCGAAACGCACGTCTGCAGCATTTTACGGAGTCACTCTTTACTGGCGGTGCGAGCTATGGTTATCCATCTCCCGGAATCAAAGTGACCCGGATGCTCGATAGAGGCAGGTCCGAAGCCTTGCAGATTAGAGGCGACCCTCAACTGCAAGCCGCCATGTTTCAGAGCGTCGGGACTGCTTATAATAGTTTGGCGCGCCATGCCGATGCGCAGCCCCTACTCGAGAGAGCGCAGCAAGTGATCTGCGCATCCGGTCCCACCATCCAATGTGCGGATGTCGAAGAGTCACTATCGGAGGCGATAGCGGAGCACGACTCCACCGCCGAGGCCATTGCACTTGTCAAAGATGCGCTCCGCATTAAGCTGAGTGCATTACCTGCGAATGACCCCGCTGTCGCGGACGCAATGGTAAATGCAGCGTACATGGTTGGCCCCAAAGATCTGGGACAAGCGAAAGACCTCTTCGGCAAGGTGGTTGTCATGGAGTCCGCGCGCGGTCGCCCGACCCGGAACCTATCTTTTGCCTTGGAGGGCTTTGCGCTGTATGGTTTTGCGTACAACGATCCGCGCGCACTTGAATACGCGGAACGAAGCTCGCAGATTTGCCGGCAGTTGTACGGAAAAGACTCTTACGAATTCGCGCGAAGCGAGGCAACCATCGGCCAGGTCTACTACGAATACGGGAAATATCACGATTCAGAACGTTATACGCGGTCTGCTTTGGCCGGCGTTCGGGACTGGTCAGGAGCGGAGGAACCAATCACAGTCCGGAACATTCTGAGGTTGGTAGATGTATTATTGCAGGAAAAGAAATGGGGCGAGACCAGGGAACTGCTGCTCCATGCGCTTGCAATCAACAACAAGAGTGATACTCCTTCCAGTCTCTCCGCATCCCAAGCTTATTTCGATCTCGGATTTATGGAAATGCAGAAAGGCAATTTGAAAGCGGCAGAAGGCTACTACAACGCAGTCACTTCTCTTGCGCATCAGCATCTTGCCACGAGCCCGCTTTCCCTTGAGTTCAGCGAACTCGGGCTCGCCACGATCTACGACGATCGAAGAGAGTACAACCGTGCTGAGTCGATGATCCGGGAGGTTCTCACTACGACGCAGAACAAGGCTGGTTATAACGTCGTTGCCGGTCACGCTCTACTTGGACAGGTACTCTTGCACGAGGGCAAGCCAGCCGAAGCTGAGGTTGAGTTGCGGCCAGCATACGCGTGGTTCTCACACGACACCACCATGCGCCCGCACACGGCCATGACCTATGTAGACCTCGCCATGGCAGAGAAGCGCCTCGGAAGACCCAAGGAGGCCGCCAGGCTTCTTGCGGAGCTTCGGGCGCATCCGAAATGAGGATTTCGGCGTTCCATCCAGACCCTGTTTGAGAAGCACCGAAGTCGCCGACTCAGCGGCGACGTGTTGGAGTTCCACAAACGGCGTCTGCCAGCATTCGCAAGTGTTCCTCGTTGGCCTCAGCAACAACCGCCGCTGGTCAGTCCTTTTAAGGATTGATTGACCACTTTCTCCCTCCGCTTTCGATTAGGTAAGCACCGGCGTTGCGGGTGTACTTGAGGCTGCTGCCCGCAGGCGGGAAAAAAGAGAGGGCGTGCCTATGCTGTCTTCGTCGCCTATGGGTAGAGTAACGGTCCCAACAGAGGGCAATATCTGGCGGGACCGCAGAGAAGGCCATTCGTTAGCAGCGTCCTCCAAACGGTCCTCCGCACCCGAACCCGCCAGCCCCAAGAGCAGAGATCACCTGATTGCGCAGGGGCACCCGGAAGAAACGCTGAGAGATGCTGGTCTCACGCTGGATGGAGTGAAAGGAACTGCTCCTTCGAACGCCGCGGTGTTGCAGCAACTTGGTCGCGTTCTGCGAAGCAAAACGTTCATTCAATCAGAGAAGCTGTGCCGCTTTCTGCGATTCGTGGTCGAGCACGTAATCCATGGCAACCCAGAATGTCTCAAAGAATACCTGGTTGGGGTGGAAGTGTATGACCGCAAACCTCCTTACGATCCAAGTCAGGATTCAATCGTTAGGACAGAAGCTCGCCGCCTTCGAAACAAGCTGAAAGAGTACTACGGGGCCGAAGGCAAAGAGGACCCTGTTTATATCTACTTGCGACCGGGAAGTTATGTTCCAGCCTTTCAGTCCAGAGACGACCTAGCCGGCGCGCCTAGCTCCGCGCAGCCAGACGTGCTCCCTCCCCCAGAATCGTCTTCCATTGTGACTGCGATCCTGCCCTTCACGGACATATCAGGAGACCCTTTGTCCGGAGCATACGCACGCGGAGTACCCGATGAGCTGGCGTATGCACTCATGGAAAAAGAGTGTTGCACGGTAATGTCGCCGTTCTCCACGGCATGCCTTGCTCCACAGGGACCAGATATTGCCGCCACGATGAGGAAGGTTGGAGCGCAGATTGCCTTCGAGGGAAGTGTCAGAGTCGAAGGGGCGACACTTCGGGTGACGGCGAGGATCGTCGATGCTGCAGGCGTCCAGCTCTGGGTTGAGCGGATCGACCTCGAAATCGGAACGAAGTCTTCCTTTGCGATAGAGGAAGACATCGCGAAAGCGTTGTCGGTAGGGTTCGACGTTGTACGGGCTCCCGGATTAGCTCCCACCGGGCACCTGCTCCCTAGGACCTGTTCTTCTCACTGTTAGCTAACCGGCCATCACTCCTTTTGAGCGTGCGAGCGTGTTGCGATGAAGAGCGGGAAGATCCACCCGCAACGCGCCGATACCCGTGATCTGCGGATCAGCGATTGAGCACCGAAGCTCGGGAGCAATCCAGAAGAAGGGCTACTTTCCGCCCATCACGACGTGGCACAGATAACGGTCACTGAGCCAAGTTGCGCCAACTTAGGGTACCAACCAGCCGATTTTGAAAGAGGAGCGATTCATGAACAACGAAGCTGACGTAAAAGAGATCAACGCGCGCTATCGCGCTTACTGTGACGCTTGCCAGAGTGGCCAGTTGAAGAGGGTGCCTTCCTTCTGGTCGCTCCCTGCTCTGTTTGCGCTCGACACAGGAAAGCCTGAGACCTCGCAGCAGCTGTTGAGCACTCCTGAGGAGATGGTCAAGCTCTACAGCACGCTCTTTGGTTCTTCCACAGGCGTCGACAAAACGATCATCGACGAATCCAACGTCACGTTCTACGGCGATAAGCTCGCAACTATATCCACGTCGTTGCGGCACATGATCGGCAGCAAACTCCATGACAAGCAGGTCGCTGTCTACGGCTGTCGCAAGGTTGATGGTGAGTGGGTATTCTTCTCTCACATCAGTGTCGACGGCGAATAAGGTCGGCTCTTACCGCGTCCGTAGGAGGCGAGTCCGCGCTGGACTGATTAGCACCGCTGGATTCGAGCACTTAACGTCCACACAAATCATGGTCAGATGCCGTCAGTTCAGGCCTCATCTTCGAGGCCGGAACTGGCGGTGTGATCAACACGGCGGATGGAATCGCGAAGAGCACCTAAGAATCCGCAGTTTGGGCGCCCAGATGAGCGTCTGTCGCCAGTCGGAGAAGTAGTATGCAAGGTCGAGATCCAAGTGTTCAGAAGATGAGCCGCCGGCAGTTTGTTTCAGTGAGTGCAGCGTCGATTGCGACGCTTACCATTGCCGCTTCCGCGGGTGCTTCTCACCTGACAACCTTTTCAGAAGAAACAGCAAATAGGGAGAGACTCATGCCGATGATTACCGTGAAGGATGGAACGCAGATCTACTACAAAGATTGGGGAACAGGTCAACCGATCGTCTTTCACCATGGCTGGCCCCTTTCAGCGGATGACTGGGACGCTCAAATGATGTTCTTCCTGCAGCACGGATATCGCGTGATTGCCCACGACCGTCGTGGTCATGGGCGGTCTACGCAGACCGCCCCGGGAAACGACATGGACACTTATGCGGCGGATGTTGCTGAACTGACATCAACGTTGGACCTGCGCAATGCCGTCCACATTGGGCACTCCACCGGTGGCGGTGAGGTGGCCCGCTATGTAGCACGGCATGGAAAAGGCCGCGTTGCGAAAGCTGTGTTGATCAGTTCCGTGTGTCCCATCATGGTGAAGTCCGAGAAGAATCCCGGTGGTTCGCCCATGGAAGTCTTCGACAATATCCGGAACGGCACTGCGAACCACCGTGCGCAGTTTTACCAAGACCTCACCTTGCCGTTCTACGGCTTCAACAGGGCAGGAGCCAAGATCTCGCAGGGGATCCGCGACAATTGGTGGCGTCAGGGCATGATGGGTGGGATCAAGGCGCAATACGACTGTATCAAGGCTTTCTCAGAAACCGATTTCACGGAAGACCTTCAAAACATCGACGTGCCGACCTTTGTCATGCAAGGTGACGACGATCAGATCGTCCCTTACGCGGACGCTGCGCCGCTCGCGGCAAAGTTGCTGAGGAACGGCACCCTGAAGATTTATCCCGGGTTTCCACACGGTATGGCTACGACGAATGCTGAGCAGATCAACGCCGATTTGCTTGCGTTCATCAAGACGTAACGGATTCCGCTGCGACGGATCGAGAGCGGATTCTTCGCAGCGGGATGAGTTTGTTTCCCTACAGGAGGTTTATGTCGGCTCTGATTCGAATGCTATACGTTATCTCCTTCCTCTTTGGAGTCGTCTCGCCGAGCACACCTTCTTCGCAGACTGTTTCGAATCTGCCGAAGCGAGGAAGCGTCGCACCAACGTTCGACGCAAGAGACATTAGCAAAACAAAGGAGGGAGTTCCGATCAGCCTGGCGAAGCTGCACGGCAAAGTCGTTGTTGTGGAGTTTTGGGCAACTTGGTGCGCGCCTTGCCTTGATGAGATCCCCAAGATCAATGCCCTAGTCAGGGCTATGAGCCCAGAGCAGGTTCAATTTCTATCGGTTACCGATGAGGATCCCGGTGTCGTTCGGACCTTCTTACAGCGCCATCCCATGTCCGGCTCTGTCGTGACCGACGCTTCAGGGAGTGTCTTCGATCGGTACGGAGTCGTTGCCCGGCCGGCCACGATCGTTATCGACCCACAAGGAAGAGTCGCGAGCAACGACATCCCGCCGGACAAGCTGTCGCCGGCTCAATTGTTGGCACTGAGCGATGGAAAGGCGGGTGCTCTGCGGGCGGCTAGCCCGTACTCAGCGCAAGCAAGCGGTACGAAGTTACAAAGCCGGTCGAACAACAGGCGGGCAAGCCAAGAGGAAAACGGTTCTTCAAAGCAGATTCTCATTTCCGTCAGGATCACAGAAGGCCGGCCCGGAAGGCCACATCTCTCTGTGTACGGAAAGAACTACTTTGATCTCAACTCCGCACCCGTAAGGGAACTCGTTCAGTATGCTCTTGGCTACAGTGCAAAACGCATCACTCTAAATGATAGTGACTTCGGACAGAAAACATTTTGTTTGTCCGTTCAGGCTGCGGGGGCTTCCGATGGCAGGTTGAAGCTCGCCCTCGCTGCAGCCATCGAAACAGCCCTCGGTGTAACAATCGAGCACCAGCTGCACGATGAAGATGTCATGGTTCTCGAAAGACGAATAACGCCGAGCACGTCCAAGGCAGACGGGGGTGTGGCAGGATTTGATCCCAAGAAGCGCCTTTTGGTCATGATGAATGCCGCGGCTAGCCAGATCGCCTCCGCGACTGAGGACGCGCTCGGGAAGCCCGTCGTGAATGAGATTTCCGGGAACGTAGGCTGTACCGGTTCCATCGACATGAGGGTGCCGGATGAGGACACCCTTCGAGCTGCCCTTGCAGACAAGTGTGGCATCGCTTCGGAAATAGAAACACGCTTTGTTGATCGCATCAGCATCGTTCCCGACAGGCCCTAAGCCGAGGCCTCTTAGGAGACGAGCAGAACCGTGCCGTGATTGGTGATCTCAGCACATCCCCTGGTAGAGGCGAAAGCGCATAAGCGCGATCACCCTGTCCGTCATCGTTTGCTGGCTTCAGTACACGCCCTTAGGCAAGTATGAACGCATTTCTTGGCGGCACAAACTACTGAAGTCGTGAAGGGGGTTGACATGCGGCGAAATAGTCTCATTCTTGAGGTCTTCCATTGATAGAGCCTTGTCGCCATATCGCTTCGTCACGCGAGTCGCAAACTGCTCTGCCGCTCCAATCACTGGTTCTGACGCAAATAGCCGGATGCGACTGACAAAAGCATACAAAGCGATCAGGTCGTCTACATCGTCAAGCTGCTTCGTAGCAGCGTTTACGTACACTTTGGTGGCGAACTGAATAAAGTCGGCGTACAACGCCTGCCGGTCGGCCAGCTCGCGGCTCAGCAGCTCCCGCTTCGTCAATCCTCGTTGGATCAAGTAGTTGCTGATCAGGGGAGTAATACCCCCTAGCGCAGATCCACTTAGTGCAGCGAGAGCACTCAACGTAGCTGGATTCATGTCATCTCCCCAGCGTCTCAGATCATTACGTGAGGCGCTGCTCGTTAGAACAAATGTCCGAATGTGAAAGATACCTTATGATGACCCGCATTACCCACCGCAACTCCAGGGGTAGCGTTCCAATCGGGTCCTGACCCGGATTCCGCCGAATGCTTCTTTGAGCAAACGCCGTGCCGGCGGGGCACAACGACCAGAAGAACGTCTGCGCAGAGCGTCTTGGCATTACCTAGAACCTGTAATCCAGTGCTAATGCGAGGGCGTTGTTCGCTTTGAGATCGACGCCCGGGGCAGCGGTGGAAGCGACATGCCCCGTTCCAATGTCCACACTCCACTTCATGTCCGGGTAACGAGAGAACCGCGCGGCATAGATCAGAGTCGTTGGAATATTCGCGTACGTAATATAGGCCAGGTGATGCGGCTCTTGGTCGACTTCAAAAGTTGGTGCGATCAGTAATCCTTTGATAGGTATTGGAATGCCGACGGCACCAAACGCACGGGCCTGCCAATTTGTGGCATTGCCGCCGTAGCCGTAGACTTCGGCGTTCGTACCACGCACCCCTCCACTCAGGAGAAGTGGCAGCTTCTTATCGATGACGAGTAGTTTCGTCGCAACTCCGTACACGTCGCCGTTCGTCGCGTTTGCGTGAGCAAACGTCTGACTCACATAAGGAACGTTTGTGCGGAGAACTCCGCCCACGGCGACCGCAGGCATCCACTTTTGATGGTGCATGCCCTCCGCGATCACCTTGGCTTTCAGGTTAAAGATATTCAT
>CAXTGN010000077.1:13202-13966 GCA_964243455.1 uncultured Acidobacteriaceae bacterium | reverse complement strand
ACCCTTATGTGCTGGGGCATCCGGCGGTGGCGGCCCTGCGACCGCCGAACCAGGTGATCTTCGACAACATCAACCGGCGCGACTACGCGCAGACGATCTATCCGCCGGTAGCCCAGATCGTCTACTGGGCGGCAGCGTGGTTTGCGCCGACAGTGAACGCTATGAAGCTGACCATGCTGGCGTTTGAGGCTCTGGCCGCGTGGGCGGTGGCGAAGCTGCTGGAGAGCTGGGGTCGGCCGGTGGCTGAGGTGCTGATCCTGGTGTGGTGCCCGCTGCTGGTATGGGAGATTGGCGACGCTGCGCATGTGGATGCGGCGGTGATCGGCTTCGTTGCGGTGGCGCTGCTTTTCCGTTGGCGCGAGCAGCCGTGGCTGACAGGCTTCTTCCTCGGCTGCGCCGTGATGACCAAGTTCTACCCGCTGGTGCTGTTTCCTGCGCTGTGGCAACGGCGTGACTGGCGTATGCCCGCGGCGATGGTGGCTGTGGTCGCCGTTGGTTACGGGATGTACGCGCGGGTGGGCAGGCTGGTGTTTGGATTCCTGTTCACCGGCTACACCAAAGAAGAGGGGATGGAGAGCGGGGCACGGTATTTCCTGCTGGACTTCCCGCGGTGGCGGCTGGGAATGCGGTGGCTACCGAACGCGTCCTTCTATCTGCTGTGTGCCTTGGTATTGGGCTCGATCTGCTGGTGGTGCTGGCGGAGGGCGACTGTCGAGCGCGTTCCTGGCGGTGATGGAACGCCTGCGTTTGCCCGCGGGGCCGGC
>CAXTGN010000077.1:0-13192 GCA_964243455.1 uncultured Acidobacteriaceae bacterium | reverse complement strand
GCGTTTGCGATGATGCTGCTCTTCTCGCCGCACTACCCCTGGTATGTGATCTGGCTGGTGCCGTTCATGGCCCTAGCTCCGAGCCTGCCGATGTACACCTACGTGCTGGGAATATGGTTTGGACTTACGACCGGTTTGGCTGCGCCGGGACCGAAGATGTTCCGGATGAATGAGCGCTTGTATGCGGGCGTGGCTTTGGTCTTTGCGGTGGAGTTGCTGCTGCGGCGTTGGCAGGTGTGGGAGCGACTGGTGTCGCGACGGCGGGTGGCTGAGGGGCTGGCGCTTCGCGTTGGCTGAAGGTTGACGCTTTGCGATGGCTGCGGTTGGCGCTCCGCGTTGGCGCTGAAAGATGAAGAGCCCGGCTGGTGGCCGGGCTCTTGGGTGTGGGTCTGCATGCTCACTTACGCGTTCCGACCTCGATTCCATTGATCTGCGGGTTGTCTGCGGCTCCTGTGAAGAATTGGATCGTGATCGTGCCTGTCTCGTCGGCGACGGCTGTGAACGACTGCACCGTGGCCTGGAACTCGCCACCGGCAGAAGCCAGGATGTCGAAGTTCTGCAAGACCTGTTGACCGTTGATGGACACGTTGAAGAGACGCTGCCCGGGCGCGGTCCAGTAGGTCTCAGCAAAGTGAAGATTGACAATGTAGGTCCCACCCACTGAAAGGTTCGGGATCATGTAGGTCATCGGGCCGTAACGGTTGCTTTGGTAGACGGCCTCGGGCGCCGGGTTGGCGATGTCCGCGGTTGCGACCTGGCTACCTGTTGAGGAAGCGGTGCCGCCGATGAAGTCCTCGTCGGCCAACCAGCCATCTACCGCAGAGCCGCCCGCGTTGATGGCCAGAAGTCTGCTCGCGATTGTGCCGCCAACGCTTCGCGTCAGCACGCGAGCTTCGCTCGTGGGTGCCGAAAGCCCTGCGTCGTTGAAGGCAGCCACGGCGTAGAAGTAGGTGGTTGCGGGGTTTGCGGTGGTATCCGTAAAGTTCACTCCGGAGATGCCGGACGCGAGTTCGTCGGCGGCAGTGGGTGCGAACCCGGACTCCTGGCTGCGAAAGACGGTGTAGGTTACACCGCTTGTCTGGCTTGCGGTCCAGTTGAGAGCAACCTGATCCGGCCCGGTCTGAGTTGCACTCAACTTTTGAGGAGGAGCGGGCATGACAGGGCAGTCAGATGTGCAGGGAAGACCGATCTCGATGCCATTGATCTGCGGGTTGTCCGCAGCGCCAGCGGTGAACTGAACGCGAATGGTTCCAGTTGGATCGGCAGTTGCTGTAAAGGACTCGACGATGGCTGTGTTGATGGCCCCTGCGCTGGCAACGATGTCGAAGTTCTTGAGGACCGGCTTGCTGTTGATGGCTACGTTGAACTCTCGCTGACCCGGACGAGTGTAGTAGGTATCGGCGAAGTGCAGGTTCACGATGTACTTCTTGTTCAGGGTCAGTCCGGGAATGGCGTAGGACATGGCACCGTAGCGATTGCTCTGATAGACCGCCTGAGGTGCAGGGTGAGCGACCAGCGAAGTGTTGACCGCCGCCGAGGTCCCGGTGGCTGTGCCGCCGCTGAAGTAGCGATCGGCCATCCAGGAGCCTGTGGCTCCGCCGCCCGTATTGACGTCTATGATGTCCCTTTGGATCGGGCCGCCAGCACTCGGGATCGTGGCACTGACCTCATTGGAGACATCGGAGATCCCTTGGTCGTTGACGGCTTCCACAACGTAGTAGTTGGTGGTGGCGGGGTTGACCTGAGTGTCTTGATAGCTGGTGCCCACGATGCCGGAGTAGACGAGGGTGCTTGCCGAGGGAACGAAGCCGGAGGCCATGCTGCGGAAGAGGTTGTAACGGACCCCGGTGCGGGTGTCCTGCCACGAAAGATCGATCTGATTCGGCGAGATTACGCTGGCCGTCAAGCCGAACGGAGGCTTTGGAGCTACCGGGCAGTTGCCCGTGCAGGGCGCGCCCTCATAGAAGGGAAGGAAACTGGTCTGGACACCGTTCATAACAGAGCCACCGGCGCCGTTCACGACATGGGTGATTGAGCCACTGCCCGCAAGGAAGACCGTGACCGCGTCCGTAACGGAGACACCCGGCGTGTCGGGAACGGTGATCGCGCTGTCCTCGACGATGTTGACGTTCTGGTTGAAGTACGAGTAAACGCCGAGACCATAGGCCTTGTGACGTGTGACGGACGGAGCAACAACGTACGACGGATAGCCGTTCGCACCGTTGTCAGACCACGCGCTTTGGCTGGGCGGATCATAGGGCAGTTCGCTTTGGTAGAAGATCGTTTCGCCGCGCTCCCCGTTCCATTGCACTTGGCTTTGCTGATAGTGTTCGACCGCCAGACCTAGAGCCGTCACCTTGTTGCCGTTCACCACCAGGCCATGCTGGGCGACGTTGCTTGTCCAGCCGACGCCGTTGCCGTGATCCGCGCGCCAAGCCCAGATGTTGTCCAGCAGGACGTTGTTGCTTTCGATATCGAGAGTGGTGGTGGCCTGGCCCGGCGTCGCGCCGCCGATGCGGAAGAACACGTCGCTTAGCGAGGTGGGGTCAGAGGCGTGGGATGCGTGCATCGCGGCGTCACCAACCTGTACCAGCACGGGAGAGTTCACCGGTCCGGCGTCAATCAGCAGCGAGGCGACACGCACGCCGTCAACATCGGCCACGTGAATGGCCGCAGATCCTGCCTGCGGCACAAGCGTGGCATAGCCGAGACCCAGGACGACCGTGTCGGCCTTCGGGACTTCGATCGTTGCGGACAGCTTATAGATACCTGGGGTGAGGAGAAGATGTTTTCCTGAAGCTAAAGCCTGGTTGATCTCGGCGACAGATGTTGAAGGCTGGGCGATAAAGAAGTCTTCGATCGGCAAGGAATACCCGGTACCCAGGCTATGCAGCCAGGTTGGGCCGGAGGAGCCTTCCTGCAGGGTGGGGACGAAGACTTTGTAGCTGCCGCTCGCGTCCACGTACAGGAAGGGCTTCTCCCGGCTGCGGGGCGTTTTGGGGAGAACCGTGTAGGCGTTGGAAGGATAGTTCGCGAAGGGTGCGCCTTCGACGCCCGCGAAGACCATGTTGAAGGCGCTGCCGGTCCAGCCGCCGATCTGGCTGTTGCGCGTGAACCACTGCTGCTGCGAGCACGAATTTACGACGCCTGTGACAACCGAGTCGGAAATGAAACCGCCGCTTGAGTAGTTGCAGGCGGTGTTGGTGAGCTCCAACGGACCGTTCACCCGCATGCGGCGGAAGGCGGCGCCTTGCGAGACGGCCCATTGCAGAGTGGTGGGATCGTTCTCGGTCATGTTCTCGAGCGAGCGCCAGAAGATTGTGGTGAGGGCACCATATTCATCCACCTGGTTGGAGGTGACGTAGCCGTTGATGGTGACGCCGTTCGGCGAATCACCGAGGCCGGCCACGGACTCGTAATAGCCAACCTGGGCCTGCAGATTGTAGGTACCGGGCTTGAAGAGCACGGCGGAGCGGTTGGTGCTAAACTGCGCCTCCTGGGCGAGCGTTGTGAGCTTGGTCTGGATCGTGTCGCTGGGCGTGCTTGGATCGAAGATGTATACGTTCGGGCCAAAGTCGGGCGTCGTCTGCGCCAATGCCTGCCTCGGGCAAGCAAGCAGTGTGGCAAAGAGCAGGCCTGCGGAAAACAGGACCTGCGAAAGCCGAAGTCCTCGAAGCGTAAAGAGCAAAATCTCCCGGGGCGTCTGCCGGCGGTCGTTGGTGGAGGTTCTGCTCGAGCGAAAGGGCATGTGTGCGACTCCTCGGATACGTGAAGCTACTCAATGACGGCGGTTGCGCAGCTTCAGGTGCATCGTGAAGCGTTAAATGACCGCACGACATCATGCAGCGATAAACAATCGCTTGTCCAGAGGCAATCCATGTTTTTCCGAGGCGTTTGGGAGCGAGTTGGTTCGGGAACACCGGAAGGACAAGCAGAGTCGCTACCTGATCGGGTGGCCGGCGGCCTTGTAAATCGCTTCGATGGCGAGCATGTCGGCTAGACCTTCTTCTCCGGGCGTGCGAGGGATGGTGTTGTCCCGGATGCAGTCGGTGAGGTGGTCGGCTTCGAGGGTGAACTGGTAAGGGCCCTGTTCGGTGCTCGTCTCCTGAGCGACAATTTTGTCACCCGGGCGCTGGGTGTAGCTGAGGCCGTTGTAGCTGTAGGCAGGTTCGACGTGAATGTAGCCGGTCGTGCCGTTGATGCTGACGAAGTTAGGGCCAGCTTCGCCGTAACTAGAGCCAGAGCTCGCGATGCGCTTCGAGGGGAAAACGAGGTTCCACTCGATCGTCTCTTCCATGGAGGCGTAACGCGGGCCGGGGTTGGTGGTGGTCACCTGGGCGGCGTAGCCGGAGGGCTCTTCGCCAGAGATCCAGCGAATGGCGTTCAGCGGGTAGATGCCGAGGTCGAAGAGGGAACCGCCGCCGGCGAACTTCTTGTCAAGACGCCAACCGCTGATGCCGGGACCGTAGAAGCCTCCCTGGAAGCCCTGGATGTCGCCGATCGCGCCGGAGCGGGCGAGGTCACGGATCTTGAGCCAGAGGGGATCGTAGTGGACGCGGTAGGCGATCATGAGCTTTACGTTCGCGTCCTTGCAGGCCTCCATCATGGCGCGGCACTCGGTCGAGTTCATCGCCATGGGCTTCTCGCAGAGCACGTGCTTGCCGGCTTTCGCGGCGCGGATAGTGTACTCGGCGTGCATGGAATTAGGGAGGCCGATATAGACGGCGTCGATGGCCTTATTGTCGGCGATGCGGTCGAAGGTCTCATAGGTGTAAACGGAACTCTGCGGAATGTTGAATTGGCTCTGGTATTTGGGGGCTTTGGCTTCAGCGTGGCCGCTGACGAGGCCGGTGATGGTGCATTTCTGTGATGTGCTGACAGCCTTCATGAAGATGTCAGAGATGCCGCCAAGGCCGACGGCAGCGAAGCCGACCTTGCGATTGGGAGAGATGGCATTCTGGGCCCATGTGGGGATCGTGGTCGCGGCGGCAGACAGGGCGGAAAGCTTGGTGAAGTGGCGGCGGTCCATTGTGGGTCCTTGAAGGTGTGTGACTGGGCTGACGAACGAAGATCCCCTTCGGGGATGACAACTAGAAAGGCAAAGGCAAAGGCCAACGCTAAGGGCGCGAAGGAGGCCAAGATGCGCGACGGGTTCCAGACTTACGGCCTAGAACCTAGAACCCTCTCAGCGGCGAAAGATGGGGAGGGTGCCGGGGATGAGGACGTGGAATTTGTAGAGGTGGGTGCGGGAGGTGATGTAGAGAGTTTGGCCGTCGGAACCTCCCAGGCGAGATTGGCGGCGACCTGAGGCAGTTGAATGATGCCGAGGACCTTGCCTTCCGACGTGATGATGCGGATGCCGCCGGGGCCGGTGGTCCAGATGTTGCCATGAGAGTCGACCTTAAGCCCGTCCGGCACGCCATCCCCTTCGTGACCGGTGAAGGTGATCAGGTTGTGCGGGATGCCGACTGTGCCATCGGGGTGGAGCGGGTAGGCGACCACGCGCTGGTCGGGGCCGGAGTTGTTGACGTAAAGCGTCTTGTTGTCGGGCGAGAGCGCGATGCCATTGGGTGTGGGCAGATCGGTAATGACGGGCATGGGCACCCCGTTCACGACGTGAAAGACGGCCTGGTAGGGAAGCTGCTTGGCGGGATCTTTGTCGCGGAGCTTGAGGCCGTAGTTCGGATCGGTGAAGTAAAAGGAGCCGTCAGGGGCGAATACGAGGTCGTTGGGGCTGTTGAGATGGTGGCCGTTATAGTTGTCGAAGTACGGCGTTTGCTTGACGGGAGCTGTGGGGTTCGATGGGTCTTCGGTGAGGTGGACGACGTCGCGGGCATACTGCTGCATCGCCACGACCGTGCCATCGGGAGCGGTAGCCATGGCGTTAGGGCCGGTGGTGGCGCCCTGCGGCGAGCCGGTCGGGGTGCCGGCGGGCTTGGCGTAGGGACCGTGGCTGTAGTCGATGATCGTGGTGACCTGGCCATCGGGGGTGGCGGCGTGGACCCGGTCGGCTTCCTCGTCAACGAACCAGAGGCGGCCTCTGTACCACATCGGGCCTTCGGTGAAGGTGAACCCCTGAGCAAAGACTTCGGGTGCAGTCCCCGGGGCGATGAGGTAATCGAGGGCGGGGTCGAGGCGGAGGACATTCGGGACGGAGGCTGGGCTCATGACCCTCGTTGTGATGGCAACTCGCGTCAAGGCGGACGGACGTGAGCAGGTTCCACTTGAGAAGGTGGGCATGGAGAGAGCGACAGCAAGGACAGGCGCGAAGGCAAGGCGGGTCTTCATCTGACAAATCCTTCGCGCGAAGCGGTGATCGGCTGACCAGTCAGGAGATCCTCAGCAACGGCCGAAGCAATCGGAGTTCTCGCGCAGATCTGGTGCCCGGAGGGGGACTTGAACCCCCACAGCCCTTTCGAGCCTACGGATTTTAAGTCCGCTGTGTCTGCCGATTCCACCATCCGGGCCCTGCTGCGCTAGCGTGATCCTAACGTATTCTCTCGACCGGAAATACGGCCTGATTAGAAGTGTTCGATGTTGCCGGCTGCCGGGTTTGGGGATGCGGGTTCCGGCCTAGCCGTCCCCATGGCGACAGCACTGAGCACCATAACGACAAAGGTCGCCGCTGGCACGAGGAGGCCGATTTTGAGCGAACCGGCAGCGGTCGAGAGAGCACCGGTGAGCCACGGCACGAAGGAGGCCCCCACCCCGGCAAGAACGAAGACCGTCACCGACCGGTATCTCGGCAGAGTGACCGCGAGAACGTAAGGGTAAAGCGGCCCCAGGCCGAACCCGCACAGAAAACCGGCCAGGGGGATCACGGCCTGACCGGGAAACGTAAGAAGCAGAGCCAGGGATAGGCCCACAGCCGTCACGTGCAGAGCGCGAGCAGCCCGCGTGTGGAACCAGGAAGCGGCTTTTACGGAATGTGCCCCGCGGCTGGCCAGAAGCCCCAGCCAGAAGGCCGAGTTCGCTGAAACGGCTGATGTCACGCCGAGAGCGGAGCGCTCCGCATAGGTAGTCAACCAGCTGCCGATGGCGCTTTCCAGGCCCACGCTGGATGCAGCAAACAAACAGAAGCGCAAGGGGGCCCAGCGCAAGCGTTGCGGTGGATGCGAGGACGGTGCAGGTACGGAACGTTGGGCAGGAAGCGAAAGGACGCAGAGGATTCCGGCGGCAGCCGCGAATACGATGCCTATGGTGCGGTAGAGTGCGGCCACCGAGAGCAGGCGGAGAGAGTGAAGTGCGAGTGCCGGCGACGCGCAGGCGCCAGCCGCCCAGAGCAGATTGAGCCGGTTCAGGTCAACATCTGCCTGTGCCGGAGAAACCTCACGCGAACGGAGCAGGCTGACGGCGGTCATCGTAAGGCCGAGCCCCACGCCGTACACGGCATACCAAAGGAGCAGACCGGATGGACGGTGACCGGAAAGCGCAAAGAGCCCGAAGGATGAAAGCGCAAGGCCGATGGCCACAGCACGTTCCAGAGGCCCCCGCGCAAACAGCGCTCCACTGGTAGATCCGCCCCAGGCAGCCATCAGGAGCAGGCCGCCATGCCCATCTGAAAGATGCCACTGGTGCAGTGTGGCGGGCAGCGTTGCACCCAGAAGGGCGGTGCCCACGCCTGTGAGGAAGAAGGCAAAGGCGCAAAGAATAGCCCCTGTCCGCGTATTCACGGCTTCGGGTCTGGGAGCACGGAGGATAAGCGCACCCCAATGACGGATTCACGGATGATGAGCTCGGGATCCACCTGTACGGTAGCCGGGCAAGGGTGTGCGGAGCTGCCGCGAATGCGGCTGATGACGGTCTCTGCCGCGAGCAGACCCATGGTGCGAAGAGGCTGGCGTACTGTGGTAAGGCTCGGGTTTTGAAAGGCAGCTGACTGGATATCGTCAAAGCCAATCACGGAGACATCCTGGGGTATCTGCAGACCTGCCTCACGCAGGGCGCGAACGGCCCCGATGGCGGAGATGTCGTTGAAGGCGAAGATGGCAGTGAACGGGATGCCGGAGGCAAGCAGGCGCTGGGCGGCGAAATATCCCGGCTCATGCGTCGGTGTATCGCCTTCCAACTGAGCGACAAGGCTCGGGTGGATGGGTACATGGTGCGCGTCCGCGGCGGCCTGAATGGCACCCCAACGAACCTCTGTGTCGGACGAGAAGACCTGCCCTTTGATCACCGCGATGTCCAGGTGCCCGAGGCCTGCAAGGTAGCCGATGGCGAGTTCAGCCGCGCGCCGATGATTCAGCACGATCCTCGTCACGCCAGGGTGCGCATCAGGGCAGGAGATCGTCACCGTAGGCAGACCGATGTGCTCGGGAAGGGCGGTGTCGATGGCGATCAGACCATCGATGGCGCGTTCGGAGAGCGTTGCCAGCGACTGCTCGATGACCTCGGCTTTGTGGTGGTGACTGATCAGCAGGTAGAAGTATCCCGCCTGCTGCAATCCCTGTTCGAGCCCCGAGAGCACAAGGGCGGTGTAGCCCTCGGCGATCTCCGGGACGAGGACGCCCAGCGTCATCGACTGGCCACGCCGTAGGGACCGGGCGAGTACGTTCGGACGATAGTTGAGGGCCCGGGCCGCTTCAAAGATCCTGTCCTGCGTGGTCTGCGGGATCGACCGGGCGGCCGGAGCTCCATTGAGGACACGGGAGATCGCGGCGGCGGACAGTCCGAGGTGTGCGGAGAGGGTCGCCAGGGAGGCTCTTCCGTCCGTCACGAATTTCCGGGAGCTCTGGTCTTTTGGGGTCTTCACGTCGGTACGGGGAATCCCTTTCCATGGGTGCCGAAGCGCGCTGGAGGTATGCCGTTTCTCCGCGGCGGTGTGCTTTACCCAGTGCGGGCGCGCTGCCGTTTCAGCAGCCGGGTGCGGCGGATGAGCTCGGCTTCGGAATACATGGTTCCCCGGCACGCCGACGCGCCGCAGAAGCACGGAGCTTCCTCGCTCAGGTCGGAGTCGTAGAGATGGTAGTCGTAGACAAGCTCCTCGTCCGGAGCGATGTCGCGAAGGGCCCGGATAAAGATCCTCTCGTCCCGTTCCTCTGTCTCACAATTGGCGTCGCAGGAATGATTCAGGAACATGGCCGTCGCAAAGCCGTCAATCACATCGCCCTTGTCCCCGAACCCGAAGAGGTAGGTGACTGGGCGCCCTCCGTATAACTCATCGGCGACCTTCTTGGGGATGCGCGGGCCATCGTACTCCGCGATGATCGAGTTTTTCGCGATGGGGTCGAGCGTATAGCACCCGGCGGCATGGATATCCGACGAGCGAATCAGGAGCCGGGGCGGGTTGCGCAGGCCGGTGCGCTTGAGCCTGGGGGAGCTTGGGGGACGCGGCATGGGGGAGAGTGTAGCAGCAACGCCCGGCGGTTGACTTTGACGGCATAGAGCCCACGGGGTCGTTGGCGTAGATCGTTGTTTGCCGTCTAATACAGTCGTGGGCACTTTGTGTACAAGGTTGTGGGCCGGTCTGGTCGTAGGTGGGGCTGTTTTGGCCGGAGGCGGGCTGTCGCGCGCGCAGAGCACTGCGCCTGCTGCGTCTTGTCCGCCAGTGCGCGACGCGCAGGGCAATCTGGTCGCCAACACCAACTGCGTCCCGGGCACGCCCTCGGCCCCGGCTGCCGATCGCTTCCCCTATCCTGGCGAGAGCCAACCGGCTACACCGGCACCGAGCAACCCGGCGACACCGCAGACCGCCACACCTCAGCCCCAAACTCCGCAGGCACCGGCGGATAGGCGCTTCCCGTATCCGGGCGAGACGGATGCGCCCACGACGCCCCAAGCGCCTGCTTCCTCATCCGGCACGCCGAGCTCTCCGCAGGGATCGCCCTTGCAGGATGCAGGAAGCTCCGGGGAGTCCTCCTCATCCTCGAGCAGCAGCTCTTCTTCGAGCAGCTCTTCCGGTGCGGGGCAGGATGACGCGGGCAATGGCAAAAACGCGAATGACCCGGACGCGAATGATCCAGCGGCGATTCCGCGCAGCAAACGGCACAAGCTGCCGCCGGTTCCAAGGCAGAGTCCGTCCGAGCGGGAACAAGAGGACGTGCAGGTTGCCGGTTTCTACTTCAACGACGGCAACTTCAAGGGATCGTACGATCGGGCCAAAGACGCAGTGTCCCTGGATGGTGACGATGCCGCCGCACAATTAGCTCTGGGCGATGCTGCACGAAAGCTCGGACGCCTCGATGAAGCAGAAAAGGCTTATAGGCGCTGTCTGGAGTTGGATCCGGTACCAAGAGCGAAGAAGTCCGCCGAGAGGGCGCTTCGGGAGATGACGGGCAGCGGCTGACGGCCAGCCTGCAGCTCCCTCGGGAAGGACGCCAAAGAAGGCGTTCGCCTAGTTGCCTGCAGGTTTGTAGGGACGCTGCAGGAAGTGCGGGAGATCGGTCGGCAGCGGACGGGCTGGAGTGCTGGTTCGGCTTGTTAGCTTCGGTATCGCCTGCGGGCTTGATGTGGCCGAGGAGGGCGCAGCGTCCTCTTCCGCGGTGAGGTCTTCCTCAATGTGCAGGTACTTGCGGAGATAGCGAAGAGGCTCCTCCGCGAGTGCCATTTGTCGGAGATGATACCGCCAGGCGTTGGGGCGAGACGAGCGGCGAACGAAGGGTTTTCGGTGTACCGTACGCACCGAGCCGTCCGGCATGGAACGTTGAAAGGTCTGCGAGGGTACGTCGAAGGTGATCTCCGCGCCCGGCTTCCAGAACGTCCTGGCGAACTCGTGCGAGAAGATCAGCGCGTAATACCGGCGTTGCGCGTCGAGGAGGGCGAGTGCGGCATCGCCCGAGATCCAGGGCAGGCCCATGCGGGCCGTGTACCAGCGGCGGAACTCGAAGCCGTTGGCCCGAGCGCGGCCGACAACAAGGTGGAGCAGATCCAGGCGGGTCATGGAAGTGTCTAACAGACCTCGCCAAAAGGTAGCAGCTTACGCCCGAGTTCACCAATCCCTCTGGGAAGCCTTCCTACGATACAAGCTCTAGCCTGAAGTAAACGTTCTACGGCTCGAAGCTTGTTTCACGGCGGATGCGGTCGCGAACGTGATCCGCGGGACCTCGCGTCCTAGTCAGCCCGGGCGCTGCTAGGACAGCGGCCTGGGCGTGCCGGTCGCGCCAGTTGCGCAGAACCCAGGTGATGGCGACCATGCCGAGAGCCAGAACGGCGAAGGGAACAATCCAGGCGACCAGGTCGAATCCACCGCGGATGGGTGACGCCAAAACCGTCGCTCCATATTGATTCTCAAACCAGTGCAGAAGGCTGCTGTCCGAGGCTCCGGAGTTGAGCTGCGCGTGCAGATTCGCGATCAGACCCGGTGAGTCGGGGCAGCCCATGTGATTGCATTCGAGCAGAATCTCGGCGCAACCACAGGTGCACATGAGCTTATGGCCGAGCTTGTCGAACCGTGTGCTCGGATCGCCCGCGCCGAGCATGATCGTCGCGGTGAGCGAGATGACAAGAACTTGAAAGAGGCGCTTAAGCATGACCAGCGTCGCCCGGTGCCGCCATGGCGACGACCGGCCTTTCCGATCCAACGAGCTCCCGTCGGGCTGACTTCGCGAACGCCGGCGCGGAGACTTTCGCGCGCTGGCTGCCGGGCAGCAAGGACGGAACGAGCGCGATGGCCGTGCCGAAAATCACGATTGCCACGCCGATCCAGATCCAGTTCACGAGCGGGTTCAGGAACACCTTGATGTCCGGGCGGTTGGTCTGCGGGTTGCGGCCTTCGAAGACGACATACAAGTCGCGGGCGAGCGTGGAGTGGATCGCAACTACCGTCGACGCCTGGGCATGATCGGTGTCCGGGAAGTACACGCGGCGTTCCGGGCTGAGACGCGTCACGAACTTGCCCCCGTGATACAGGTCCAAAAGGGCGTAATCGGTATCGTAGTTGGCGTTCGAGTCTTGGGAGAAGGATTGGCAGAGCAGCTTCCAGGAGCCGATCGAGATCGAGTCGCCAAAACCCATCTCCGTTTCACGCGACTGGTTGAACGCAGCCCCGGCGAGACCGATGAACATGACCACTATGCCGAAGTGGATCAGGTACCCGCCATATCGACGGGTATTACGCCGGGTGAGCAGAATGGCAGAACTGAACAGGTTGCGATTTGTCTGGGTGCGCACCACACTGGCGCCGCGCACGAACTCGGCCGAGATGGCGATGAGGACGCCGACCGAAAGCGAAATGCAGACAAGGGCATAAACAGAGCTGGTGGGGTCATCCTCTGCCCAGGGCCGCACGCCGGCGATCATCAGCACGGCGGCCGTAAGGAGGATGGCCGTGCAGGGCAGCACAAAATTACGGCGAATGGCGCGGAACGACGTCGAGCGCCAGGCGAGCAGCGGACCGACACCGGTCAGAAGAATAAGCCCGAGGCCGATCGGCACCATGACGCGGTTGTAGAACGGCGGCCCGACCGTCACCTTCGACCCTTGAACGAACTCGCTCAGGATGGGGAAGAATGTCCCCCAAAGCACGGTAAAGCAGGAAGCCAGCAGGATGAGGTTGTTGAAAAGGAAGCTGGACTCACGGGATACCAGCGACTCGAGGTGATTTTCGCTTTTGAGGTGGTCCTTCTGCCGAAAGAAGGTGAACAGGCAGACGCAGAAGACAAAGACCAGGAACACAGCAAACCAGGTGCCGATGGAGCTCTGGGCAAAGGCATGAACTGAGCTGACCAGGCCCGAACGCGTGAGCCAGGTACCGACGATAGTGAGGATGAACGTGGTGAAGATGAGCCACACGTTCCAGACCTTCATCATGCCGCGCTTTTCCTGCATCATCACCGAGTGCAGAAACGCGGTTGCCGCGAGCCAGGGGAGCAGACTTGCATTCTCCACCGGATCCCAGCCCCAGTAGCCACCCCAGCCCAGCACGGCATAGGCCCAGTGCATGCCGAGGCAGATGCCGCAGGTAAGAAAGAGCCACGTCACCATCGTCCAGCGGCGGGTGATGTGAATCCATCGTTCGCCGGGGTACCGCATCATCAGTGCACCCAGGGCAAAGGCAAACGGCACGGAGAAGCCCACGTAGCCCAGGTACAGCATGGGCGGGTGAATCACCATCTCCGGGTACTGGAGCAGGGGATTGAGACCGAAGCCGTCCGCCGGCCCGACGCCGCCGGGAACAATGGCAAACGGGGGCGCAGCAAACACGAGCAGCAGCAGAAAGAAGACCTGGATGCCGGCCAGGATTGTCGAAGCGTAG
>CAXTGN010000076.1:8888-13994 GCA_964243455.1 uncultured Acidobacteriaceae bacterium | reverse complement strand
GCGACTTGACTCATCACGACATAGATTAGTCCCGATATGTCGCATTGTGGTGAGTTGAGATCCGAGGTCGTGCAAGCGCAGCCCACCGACGCCAACAGCGGTACCATGCTTCCATGACGCAGGATGAGGCCAAGTTGCTGGCAGCGAAGCGGGCCGTGGAGTTTATCTCCGACGGCATGAGTGTCGGCTTAGGTACGGGGACGACGGCGACGCTGTTCATTCGCGAGCTGGGCAAAGCCGTGGGGGGCGGCCTGCGCATTCAGGCCATTGCGACAAGCGATGCGAGTGCGGCACTGGCGCAGGAGCTGGGGATTCCGCTGACCACGTTTGAGGACACGCCGGTGCTGGACGTCAACGTGGATGGCGCAGACGAGGTTGCGCCTGGACTTGCGCTCATCAAGGGCGGCGGTGGAGCGCAGCTGCGGGAAAAGATTGTGGCCTCGGCGGCGAAGCAGTTCATTGTGGTGGCCGACGAGAGCAAGGTGGTCGAGCATCTGGGCAAGTTCCCGCTGCCGGTGGAGGTCATCCAGCTGGCTCTGCCCTTAGTCAACCGACGCTTGCAGGCGCTTGGACTGAACCCGGTGCTGCGGCCTGCACGCAACGGCACGGGATCGTGGATTACCGATGAGGGCAACGTCATCCTGGATTGCCATTGCGGCGTGATCGAGAACCCTGAAGAGACGGCGGCGGAGATCCGGGGCATTGTGGGTGTCGTGGAGCACGGCTTGTTCCTGGGCATGGCGACGCTGGCGCTGGTAGCGGGGGAGAACGGTGTGCGGGAGCTGCGGCCCTAACGGGCTAACAGCAGGTTCCCCGTTCGGGGAATGACAAGAAGAAGACGGGCTGCTTGGGTTGTCATTTGCGCGGGTAGTCCGCCCAGAGATACTCCAGCGCTTCGGGCAGCGTTTCCTTCTTCGTCGGGCCGTCGACGTGGCCGGCGTCTCGTGCGAAGACGAACTGGTACGGGTAATGTTTTGCAGCCAGCGCCCCCGCCATGTTCTCGTTGGCGATGACCCAGTCATGCATGTTGTCGCGCATGGTGTTGGGGTTCAGCAGGTCGCGGTCGCCAACCTCCATCCAGATCCGCAGCGGTTTGCGCGGGGTGTTCGGGATGAGGGTCTCCGGGAAGCCCCAGGCCCCGTGCGGTGTTGCCGGGTTGTGCGGCCATTGCTGGTTGATCCACGTGCCGGAGTAGGCGAGCACCCGGTGATACCACTCGGGGTGGTACCAGGCCATGATGAGCGCGCAGGACCCCCCGGAGCTGCCGCCCATGGTGGCGCGGCCGTCGGGGTTGTGGGTCAGCTTTACGTGCGACTCCGCTTCCACGCGCGGAAGAACTTCGGTCTCGACGAACTCGGCGTAGCGGCCGGACAGGGTATCGTACTCGAGGCCGCGTTCCGAACCCTGCGCGTCGCCGCCTCCATTACTGATGGAGATAGCGACCATCGCCGGCACCTTGTGCTCGGCGATCAGGTTGTCGAGCATGGTGAAGAGCAGGCGATCGGGGCCGTCCGCACCAACGATAAAGGGTGCGGCGGTGCCGGCGACGTACTGCGCCGGTACGTACACCGCGACATGGCGCGTATACGGCGCGGGGTGGCTTGTCGTGACGATCAGGCTGGTGGGGTCGTTCGGGTCGGGCGCACCGAAGGTGCCGGGGTCCCGCGCGATGCCGGGGTAGATCCTGCTCTCGGTGGAGCTCATGGTGAACTCATACACTTTGCCGTGCGGCACGTCCGGATGTTCGGTGCTCTCGGGGGCCGGCCGATGGGTCGGGCCGAGGATGAAGTTGCCGTTCCGATCCGCCGGGGCGTTCTCTCCGTCGGGCAGATCCGTTGCCTGCACGTAGCCAGGGGTATGGGGGTCGCGGGTCGGCGGCGTGGACCTGGTTTGCTGTGCCGGGAGGGCGGTCGAAGCGATCATCAGGGTGAGCGGGACGGCAAGTCGCGATTGCAAAAAGACACTCCGGGCAAAGCAGGTTGCGGGAGGTCCCGCCCGAGTGGCATCTTACCCTCGCGGACATCCCTTTGGCCTGGAGATCGCATGGTCTTTCGCCTGCACGCTCGAGCCGCATGGCGGTTGCTGCCGCTCCTCACGGCACTCACCATGCACTTGGCGCAGGCACCGCAACACACGACCGAGACGCTGCACGTGAGCACGCAACTGGTGTTGGTGGATGTGTCGGTTGAGATCAAAAAGACGGGGAAGCCCATCATCGGGCTGGGTGCGGCGGACTTCGAAATCGCCGAGGACGGAAAGCCGCAGTGGATCACCAGTGTGGGCAACGACCTGCTGCCGTTGTCGCTGGTGTTCCTCTTCGATCTTACGGACACGGTGCATCCCGTCATCCAGCACCTGGCGGATGGCGCGGCGGAGGTCCTGCGGCACCTGCGGCCGCAGGACGAGGTCGCGGTCATGACGTTCTCTTCGCACACGAAGCTGGAGGAGCGGTTCACGCGGGATCGCATGACCGCCGTGGAGGGCATCGATGCGGCCTCGGCGAGCTACGACCGGGGCGAGCCGACGTTTGTGTTTGAGGATCTGTGGGAAGCGGCGCGACAGTCGGCGGCGTCGCGTGTGACCGACGCCCGGCGCGTGCAGGTGTGGGTCACGGACGGTAGCGCCAACGACCAGGCCACCGAGAGGGACCGGGCACAGCATGCACCCGCGGTGCTGCACACGGAGGCCGAGGCGACCACGGCCCTGTTGCGGTCCGGGGTTGTGGTCAGTGCCTTGATTGAGAAGAGCAGCTTGCACGGTAGCGGGCGGTTTGGCGATGTGGAGCGCTATGCAGCCATCACCGGAGGCCCGGTGCTGTATGCGACCGAGGGAGATGCGGCGCCGCGACTGGCGACGTTGCTGGATTCGCTGCGCGCCCGCTACACGCTGGCATACAAGCCTGCGGAGCCGAAGCCGGAGGGGACGGTGTGCCGGTTGAAGGTAAAGCTGAGCCCGGCGTTCTGGACGGCGCACCCGGCGATGACGGCCAGAGATGTGGCCGTGCGTGCACGGGAAAGCTACGTGCGGTAAGCCTCGAGTGAATCGGTAGCATCGTCATGCGCCGAATCGCCATCCCATAACGCATGGCAAATGTGGCGAGCGCGGCACAGCGGGGAAAGACGTGGTTGATCACCGGGGCATCCAGCGGCTTTGGGCGGTTGTTGGCGGAGTATCTGCACGGGCTGGGCGCCACGGTGGTGGCAACGGCACGAAATGTGGACGATCTCCGCGCTTTGACTACGAGCCACGCGGGCATCGTGGTGCTGCCGCTGGATGTCACGAGCAAGGACTCCATTGCGCATGCCGTGGCGGACGCAATCGCCCATACGGGTGGTATCGATGTGCTGGTGAACAATGCCGGCTACGGTGTCTGCGGGGCGATCGAAGAGGTGAACGAAGATGAGTTCATGCCCATGTTCAACACCAACGTCTTCGGGCTGATCAACCTCACCAAGGCCTTGCTGCCGCACTTCCGCGAACGGCGTTCGGGCGCGATCATTAACTTCTCGTCGATCGGCGGTTTGATCGGCTCCCCGGGCTGGGGCTTCTACAACGCCACCAAGTTCGCAGTGGAAGGCCTGACCGAGGCCATGCAGGGCGAACTGGGACCGCTGGGCATCAAGGTTATGGCCGTGGAACCGGGGCCGTTCCGCACGGACTTTCTGGGCCGCTCGGGTAAGGAAGCCAAGATGCGGATCCCCGATTATGAAGACACAGTCGGCAAGACCCGGGATTATTTCAAGACCCAGTCCGGCAAGCAGGCGGGCGATCCGCAGCGCGCAATTGAAGCCGTGGTGGAGGCGATCAGCGCGCCGCAGCCGCCGAAGCATCTACTGCTGGGCAAGCTGGCACTGCAACGTTTCCGCAAACACCTGCAGCAGTGGAACCAGGAACTGGATCAATGGCAGGACGTGACAGATGGTGCGGACTTCCCGAACAGTGAGAACTCGCTGACGACGCCGGCCTACGCGGGCAGCAAGGCCTGAAGATGGAAACTTCGCGGTAAGCTCATAAGGTTGCTTTGCAGAGTTGATGACGGTGTTCGAGGCCATTGACCTCAACACGTCCGCTCCTGTGATCACCGAGTCGCTCATCGCCGGTTGCGTTCACGCGAAGAGAACAACATGACTGATCGCGTGATGCGTCGGGCCTTCGGTGGGCATGCGATCAAGAAGGAGTAGTGGATCGCGATGTAAGAGATACGGTGTGGGCGGAAGGGCACGGCTTCAGCCGTGCCGCCTAGGGTCTCTTCAGTCGGGTTTCAACCCCTGAGGGGTATCTGGCATCGGTGAACTATCTTAGCGGCTGAAGCCGCAGGGTTTGACGGTTAGGTTCTTCTTACGGCTGAAGACGTTACCTTTCCAAGAACATTGAGGAGATGCAGTATGGCAGCAGGTGAAGTAGGGAAGTCCATGACGGATCAGGATGTGGCGGGCGAGCTGCCCTTCAATGAGCGTGTGCCGGATTCATGCATTGTCGTGATCTTTGGCGCATCCGGCGATTTGACCAAGCGCAAGCTGCTGCCGGCGCTGTACCACCTGGAGCAGCAGGGTCTGCTGCCGAAGGATTTCTCTGTGGTCGGCGTGGCGCGGCGTGATCTCTCCGCGACTTTTGCGGCGGACATGCAGGACGGCATCGTCAAGGGCGGCGGTGTGGATGCCGGCGACTCCAGGCTGAAGCCGTTCATGGATCGCGTGCGCTACTTCGCCACCAACTTCGACGATGATGCTGGTTTTGAAAAGTTGAAGGGGTTCCTGGCCGATCTCGATAAGGAGCTCGGCACGAAGGGTAACCGGCTGTTCTATCTGGCCGTGGCGCCGGAGTTTTTTGCCGACATCGCCCAGAGATTGAGCAAGCACGGCATGACGCAGGCGCCCGAGGGCTCGTGGGTGCACGTGATCATTGAGAAGCCGTTCGGTGTCGACCTCGAGAGCGCCCGGACGCTGAACGCGGAGATCAACAAGGTCCTCACGGAGGACCAGATCTTCCGTATCGATCACTACCTTGGCAAGGAGACCGTGCAGAACATTCTGGTCTTCCGGTTCGGCAATGGCATCTTCGAGCCGGTGTGGAACCGCAACTACGTCGACCACGTGGAGATCACCG
>CAXTGN010000076.1:5378-8878 GCA_964243455.1 uncultured Acidobacteriaceae bacterium | reverse complement strand
CCGCTGAATCGATCGGCATCGAGGGCCGCGGACCCTTCTACGAAACCGCCGGCGCCCTGCGCGATGTGCTGCAGAACCACGTGATGGAAGTGTTGAGCTTTGTCGCGATGGAGCCACCGGATAACTTCGAGTCCGCCGCGGTCCGCACCGAAAAGCTGAAGGTCTGGAAAGCGATCGAACCAATCCCGGTCGAAGATACCGTTCGCGGGCAGTATGCCGCGGGCACCGTCGACGGCCAGAAGGTCATTGGCTATCGCCAGGAGGACCGGGTCAATCCGGAATCGTCCACAGAAACCTTTGCGGCCATGAAGCTCTCCATTGAGAACTGGCGTTGGGCCGGCGTGCCGTTCTACATCCGCGCGGGCAAGCGTCTCGCGAATCGCGTCACCGAGGTGACGGTCACCTTCAAGCAGCCACCGTTGCACCTGTTCAAAGGCAATGCACCGGACTCCAGCGTCTTCCCGAACGTGCTGAAGCTGCGCATCCAGCCCGACGAGGGCATCACGCTGATCTTCGGCGCCAAGGTGCCCG
This sequence comes from uncultured Acidobacteriaceae bacterium, assembly GCA_964243455.1. Taxonomy (GTDB): domain Bacteria; phylum Acidobacteriota; class Terriglobia; order Terriglobales; family Acidobacteriaceae; genus Granulicella. The sequence goes on along the minus strand of CAXTGN010000076.1, from coordinate 8,347 downwards.
GGCCGACGACCAACGTCAAGCCGGTGCAGATGCACTTCAGCTACGCCGACGCCTTTGGCAAGAGCTCTGCCAATGGCTATGAGCGTCTGCTGCTGGACGCCATGCTGGGCGATGGGACGCTGTTCGCCGAGCGCGAAGGCGTGGAAGCAACCTGGGCGCTGATGACGCCCATTCTGGATGCCTGGAAGGCAAACCCGCCCAAGGACTTCCCGAACTACGAAGCGGGCACCATGGGACCTAAGGCGTCGGACGAGCTGCTGGAGAAATCCGGGCGCAAGTGGGCCAGGCTGTAGAAGACAGGAAGCCGTGATTAGTGAGAGAGTGAATGGGTCGAGTGGCTCGTCCTGTTCACTCTTCACTCCTCACTTCTTCACTCTGAAACGGAAGAGAATGCCGGCACCTGTCACTGTGACGTATGTAATTTGGCCTGATACCCAGGCCTTGGCCTCTGCGGCAGCGCGACACTTTGCCGAGAAGGTGGAGCGGGCCGTCGCGAAACGTGGCGTGGCGCGCGTCGCTATCTCGGGAGGCTCCACGCCACAGGCTGCCTTTACGTTGCTGGCCGACCCGGCGCATCCCTTTGCGAACACCGTGCCGTGGGACAGGATGCAGCTGTACTGGGTGGACGAGCGGTGTGTTCCACCGGACCATCCGGAGTCGAACTACGGGGTGTGCAAGAGGCTGTTGTTGGACCATGTGGGCATCCCCGCCGCCAACGTGTATCGCATGGAAGGCGAGCTCGACCCGGAAGAAGGCGCTTCGCGCTATGAAAGCGTGTTGCGCAACTCGATGAAGCTGGAAGGGGCCGAATCGCCGGCCTTCGATCTGCTGCTGTTGGGTATGGGCGACGACGGGCACACGGCCTCGCTGTTCCCGCACACTGAAGGCCTGGAGGCCATCGGGCGCCTGTGCATCGCCAACCATGTGCCCCAGAAGGACACGTGGCGCATCACCCTGACGTGGCCGGTGATCAACCAGGCCGCCGAAGTGGTCTTCGAAATCGGTGGCGCGGCCAAGGCGGATCGCGTGGCGGAGGTCTTCACCGGACCGCGCGACCCGGAGCGCCTGCCATCTCAGATGATTCGGCCTTCGAACGGGCGCCTTCTGCTGCAGGTGGACGAGGCCGCTGCGGCTAAGTTACCGTCAACCACCGAGCTGTTTGAGACACCGGAAGGTCGTCGAAGAGTCGGCACGCTGGAGATTTAGGCCCCGCCGCGCGGGGAAAGAAAGGTTCAGCAGGGCATGATTCTGGCGGGTGATGTGGGTGGGACCAAGGTCCACCTTTCGCTGTACAACTTCGCGAGTGGACGCCTGGTTCCGGTGCGCGATGAGAAGTTTCCGGCTGCCGACTATGCGTGCCTCGATGACGTGGTCAAGGCCTTCCTTGCCAAGGGCTCGGAAGATAAATCGCAGATCGTCGCTTCCTGCTTCGGTTGCCCCGGACCGGTGCGCGATGGGCGCTTGAAGCTGACGAACCTCCCCTGGACGCTGGATTCACGTGACCTGCAGAAGAGTCTCGGGATCGAGCACATCTTTCTGATCAACGATCTTGAGGCGAACGGGTACGGCATCCCGGAGCTGGCCAAGGATCAGGTCTTCACCCTTTGCGACGGCGATGCGGGCGGGGTGGGGCATCGCGGCCTCATTTCCGCGGGTACGGGCCTGGGTGAGTCTCTGCTGGTGTGGGATGGCAAGACGCGGCGGCACACGCCTCTGCCGTCCGAGGGCGGCCACATGGACTTCGCCGCCCGGACCGACCTGGAGATCGCGCTGCTGGTGTATCTGCGCCGCACATTGAAGGGGCGGGTGAGCTTTGAGCGTGTGGTCTCGGGTCTCGGCATCCGCAACGTGTATGCGTTCTTTCGCGACGGTCAGGGCATGGAAGAACCGGACTGGCTGCGGGAGCGCATGGCCCATGAAGATCCCAACGCGGTCATCGGTACGTGCGCGGAGGACGGCTCCAGCCCGATCTGCGTGGAGACTATGAACGTCTTCGCCGCGGCCCTGGGGGCAAAGGCCGGCAACCTCGCCCTGAGTCTGCTGGCCGTGGGCGGGATTTACCTCGGCGGCGGGATCGCGCCCAAGGTCCTGAAGCTCATGCAGAACGGCAAATTTGCCGAGGCGTTCCTCGACAAGGGCCGCATGCGTCCCATTCTGGAAACCGTGCCCGTGCGCATCATCCTGGACGACACGTGCGCTCTGCTCGGCGCGGCGGCCTTCGCGGAGACGCGTGCCGCCGAACTCTCGGGCCGTTCGGAGCGCGCCGCCTCTTTGCCAGAGTAGGCTGGACCGCGAGCAAGTCGATAGAATCTGCGCATGTCCACCCTGCCTTTGCCCGTGCGAACCTCGGTGGATGATCGTCCAGAGGCTGGTAGCAACGCGCTGGGTACAGGCCCGATCCCGGCGCATGCCCTAGCCGCCGCTCTGCTTGCCGTCATCGGCGTGATCAGTCTCTGGCCTACGGATCTCCTGCTCTGGTCCTTGTGGACGACCGATCCGCTGAAATCGATCGGTGTATTCATCCCGCCCGTCAGCCTGTGGCTGATTCTGCGGGTCTGGCGTGCGCTGCAGTGGGAGACCCGCGGGAGCTGGTGGGGTCTGGCGATTGTGGCGGTCACGATCGCCGCAGTTCACGTGCGCGATGGCGCCGTGCTGGAGTTGATCGTTACACCCTCCTGGTCGATCACGCTGCCGCCGCACTCGCTGGTGGCCGTGGCGTATGTCAGCGGTTTGGTCCTGCTGTTCGGCGGCACGCGTCTTTGGCGTGCGGCGTGGTTTCCGATTGCCCTGATGCTGCTGGTCAACCCCGTACCGCATGTCTTCAATCGCTTCGTGGATCTGCCCCTGCAACACGTGTCCGCCCTGGTCGCCCGTGGCCTGGCGCATGGCCTGGGGCAGCGGCTGACGCCGGATCAGCTCTACCTGATGTTTACGCCGGACTTTGGCATGTTTATCGCCCCGGGCTGCAA
>CAXTGN010000076.1:2378-5368 GCA_964243455.1 uncultured Acidobacteriaceae bacterium | reverse complement strand
CTCGGTCACCATGGGACTGATCGCGCTCGTGGCTGGTTCGCTGTACGAGCTGCGCGTGCGGGTCTGGGGGGCGCTCGTGGCGGGAGCCGTCGTGCTGGGATACGTCTTCAATCTGCTGCGGCTCTGCGTACTGGTGCTGTACTACGTGGTCGCCCTGCACTGGCGCTGGCTGCAGGGGCATGCGGAAGGCGCGGACTATTGCATCGGGGCAACGCTGTTCTTCTTCGCCGCCATGCTGCTGTTTGCGGCGCTTCGGCGCTCGTCGCCGGACGGCAGTCTTCGCTGGCCGGCTCTCCGGCTCTCCGCGGTCGCCGTGGAGCGCGCGGAGCGGAGCGACAAGGGTGTGGGTTGGCGGTGTGCCGTTTTGGGTCTGATCCTCTCGTTAAGCTCGGTGCCCTATGCGCGAGCGTGGCTGAAGCCGCGTCCGGCAGAGCTGCCCGCCGTCAGGTTTCCCGCCGAGATCGGCAGCTACCATCTGCGCAGAAGGTGGCCTGAAAAGCTGGACACAGGACAAACCATCTTCGAGTGGGCCGAGTACGCGGAGCCGGGAGCAACTTCCGCGATTGCCGTCGGCGTCTCGCCCGTGCTGGGCGCCCATGATACGCTTCTGTGCCACGCCGCACGCGGTGAAACATGGCTCTGGCACGGCTCCATGCCGCTGCCATCCAGGGATGGGCCGGTTGAGTTTTCAGGAACCCTGTTCGACGACGGCGTTTCGGCCTTCCTTGAAGCGAGCACTTTGTGCTCGGGTGCCAGATGCGGACAATGGGCGAGCGAACGGACGCACCTGGGTCTGGTTTATAGTCGGCCCGATCCTCACAGCCTTCTGGGCGATTCCTCTCCGCGACCAGTTCCGGTGCTGTTGCGGGTGGAAACGCAGACGGGCGTTCCTGCGCGAACCCGGGTGCAGCTTAGCGAGGAGCTGCGCGCCTTCAGTGCCTCTGCGTCTTTTGGTGCATTCACGTACCGTTACTCTCCGTTGTAGGTTGACCACAGGACGTCCCCGGCCAAGCATATGCGTGTTGTCTCCAGAGTTGTTGTTCTCACCCTCGCGGGTACCCTGGCGCTCCTGACGGGCTGCGGCGGAAACTCCCTATCGACCACAGGGACAGGCTCCACCGGCAGCACAGGGACGACAGGGACGACGGGGGCAACCGGCAGCACCGGAACGACTGGAAGCACAGGATCGACGGGCAGCACGGGCAATACAGGTACGACCGGTACGACCGGCAGCACCGGCACGACAGGGGGCACAGGAACAACCGGCAGCACGGGCAGCACTGGCGCGACAGGGGCCACAGGAACAACCGGCAGCACGGGGTCCACTGGATCGACAGGCACAACAGGAACCACCGGCAGCACAGGAACCACCGGAAGTACAGGAACGACGGGCAGTACCGGAACGACGAGCGCCTACGCGGGTCCAGCGATCCAGGGGACGGTGCTTGCGGGCAGGACACCCGTTGCGAACGCGCAAGTCCAAATCTTCGCGACGGGCATTGGCGGCAATGGTTCCGCGCCCACCCCGCTTTTGCCCGCCGCTGCCGTTACAGACACGACCGGGGCTTTCACTGTTGCGGCGGGATCGTACCTCTGCCCGTTTTCGTCCTCGGTCGTGTACCTGGTGAGTACGTCGGGGCAGACCGGCACGCAGGCCGCCAACCCGGCGATCGTCTTCACTACCGTTCTGGGCGCGTGCAACGGATTCGGCGCGAGCGCCACGGTTGTACTCGATGAGGTCACTACGGTGGCGACGGCCTTCGCCCTTCGGCCCTTTCTGTCCGCAGGCGCCCAGCTCGGATCGTCCTCTACGAACACTGGCGGCCTGAGTCTCGGGGCGGCGACTGTGGGGAGCCTGGTCAACCTGACGTCGGGGCTGGCCCCGGGAACAGGGCTGCCGGCGAACGGAACGGCACCGGTGGCCAAGCTCAACACGCTTGGAAACCTGTTGCACACTTGCGCCGTGTCCCAGGGTGCCTCCAGTTCCGCATGTACGGCCCTGTTTGCTCAGGCGGCCGGGGCCGAAACCGCGCCCACGGACACCCTGGATGCGGCACTGGCGATCGCCAATCAGCCCGCGAACAATGTGGGGGCCCTTTTCAAGTTGTCGCAGCCGGGCATCCCCTTCGCCCCGGCACTGAACGCGGCCCCACCCGACTGGACGGTGGCGATGGCCTACACCGGCGGTGGCATGAATGGACCCACAACGGTTTCGGTGGACAGTGCCGGCAGGGTGTGGGTGGCGAACTACTTCAATGTGGCGAGCCTGTTCAGCAACGCCGGTCTGCCCTTGTTTCCGACTGGGGTGACCGGGTACGGTCTGCAGGAATCTTACGGCGGTGCCGTGGACGCGATGGACCGGATGTGGGTGACCAACGAGGAGGACGCGGACACCACGGTCAATGGCGGCATAGGCTCCCTTACGGTGCTGAACGCGAGCGGGCCGGCCCTGCCGGGCAACTCGCTTTTCGCCTCCGGCGGGCTGAACTTCCCCGTGTCGGTTGCCTTCGACCGCAGCGGGACGGCCTGGGTGGTGAACTACGGCGACTCCCACATCTCGGTCCTGGACAGTGCAGGCACACCGCAATCGGGCGCGGATGGATACGCCTCGGACCAGTTCGAGTTTCCGGTCGCGGTCGCTCTGGACTCAAAGGGCAATGCCTGGGTCGCCAATCAGAGTGCGAGCACCGTGACGCGTGTGGCAGCCGACGGTTCGGCGTTCACCAGCTTCACGGTAGGGCAGGCACCGTCGGCTGTGGCGGTGGACGCCGCGGACAACGTGTGGACGGCTAACGATTACGGCGACAGCCTTGGGCTGATCTCGCCAGGCGGGCAGGTGCTTTCGAATGGTGGGCTGGTTGGCGGTGGCCTGAGCCATCCCACGGGAATCGCCGTCGACGGCGCGGGAACAGCCTGGGTAGCCAATTACCGGGCGCCGGGGATCTCAGCCTTCGCCGGGGCCGCGGCTTCAAGCCCCGGAGCCGCTCTCT
>CAXTGN010000076.1:569-2348 GCA_964243455.1 uncultured Acidobacteriaceae bacterium | reverse complement strand
ATGGAGACAACCGGCTGATTGAATTCCCCGGAGCGGCCACCCCGGTAAAGACGCCATTGCTGGGAGGTGTGCGTGTGCCTTAAGCGTTCTAAAACTACTCGAGTGCAGCATTGACATCGCGGACAAGATTTCGCACGTACGAACGCCGATTCAGCAGGGCGATCATCGCGTCCTTCGCCGTGCATTGCCCCGCCGCATCACCGTTGTCCTCGGCCGTATCCCACGCAGCCCAAAGATCTTCCAGCTGTCTTTGGAGGTCCTTCAACATGGCCGTAAACCGAGTGTGGGCAGCTTGCAGATCTCGCTCGGCAGCGTCATCTTTTTCGCCCGCCTGCTTGGCAAAACGCATCTCTTCTAGTTGCATGTTGAGTTCAAACGCTTCTTCGAGCAGGTCGGGTGGGGCAACCTGTTTCTTCTCTCCTCCACCCTGGCGTGCGACGTCGGTAGCGTGTCGCGACTGCTCTTCCATCTGCACTCCTTCCAGGCTCAACAGGTGCTCCGTGCGCGCGAGGGGATCGCGCAGCGTACGGTAGGCGTCGTTCAGCGCAGAGGAGCGCGCGAGCGCTTCGGCCTGCTCGCCGGCCGGGCGTGCGGCAAACCTGTCCGGGTGCAAGCGGCGGGATTGTGCATAGAAGGCTTTCTCCAGGGCGACAAGGTCAATGCGAAGGTGTCGCGGCAGGGAGAAAAGCGAGAAGTAGTTCATCACCGTCATTCTAACGAGTGGGGGATTGACGACACACGGGAGGCGCGAACACACTAGGCGGCTATCCTGGCCACCTGTAGCAAATTGCCCATGCACCCTTTGACCATACAAAGTTCCCATGCCATGCGCGCCATGGCCGTTGCGGCGTCAATGCTCGCCTCGTACGCGGCGTTCTCGCTGGCGGAGCGGCTGGAGCGCGCACGGAACTTTTGGCGGCGGCGCATGTGGATCACTGCGGCGGCCACGGTGCTGGGACTTGGCATGTGGTCAATGCATTTCTTTGGAGCTCTTGAAGATGCAGCACCCGCGGATGCCGTGTACTCGCTTCGCCTGGTTGTGCTTTGTCTCCTGATTGCCGTAAGCGTGTCCTGGACCACCTTCCGCTTGATTGCCTGGCAACGTTTGAATGCGGCGCGGTTGGTGGCGGGCAGCCTGGTTCTGACCCTGGGCGTGGGCCTGATGCACATCGTCGGGGTAGACGCGCTCCGTTCCACGGTCGCTCTCAGCATGAACCCCGGCTGGTTAACGGCAGCTGGGCTGGTGGGTGCACCGTTCACACTGCTTGCCCTGTGGATGGCCTTCGGCGAACATCGGGATCCCGCCGCCAGCGAGTGGTTGCGGGCCGGTGCCGGCGTGGTGATGGGTACCGGGATGGCCTCCATTCATACCATCGCCCAGCATGCCGTGAGGCTGGGCACCGTACCGGCTGCCTTGGTAAGAGGCAATGCCCGTGGAAGTGCCGTGGGCGAAACGGCTCTTCTGGTCACGGTCGGCCTGGTTCTTCTTGCCACGCTGGGAACAGCGGCGATTGACAAGGGGCGCTACCGTGAGTTGGCGCGACTGAACGCCGAATTGGCCAACTCGCAGCAGGCGTTGCTGCGCAGCGAGGGCCAGCTGCGCGAGGCCAATGCGCTTTTGAGTGAACTGTCGATCCGGGATGGACTCACGGGCCTGTACAACCGGCGGCGTTTTGATCAGGTGTTTGATATGGAGTGGCGCCGGTCTCTCCGGAGCATGCGGCCGTTGGCGTTGCTCATGATCGACGTGGACTGCTTTAAGGACTTGAACGACGGCTA
>CAXTGN010000076.1:0-559 GCA_964243455.1 uncultured Acidobacteriaceae bacterium | reverse complement strand
CGAGATCGCCCGCGTGTTGGAGGATCAGCCCCGGCGCGGGCACGACATGGTGGCCCGCTTCGGCGGCGAGGAGTTCGCGGTGCTGCTTCCCGGGGCCGATGTGCAGGGAGCCATGCGGATCGGGGAGAATATCCGCCGCGCTGTGGAAGGGCAGAAGATGGAGCACAAACGCTCCGTAGTAGGCCCCTGGGTCACGGTGAGTGTGGGGGTCAATAGCCGGACGCCGCAGGTGGGTGAGACGCCGGAGAACATGCTGTATGACGCAGATATGGCGATGTATGCAGCCAAACAGCTGGGTCGAAACAGGGTTGAGGTCCGGGAAACGGCAGAGGTAGGGGTCTAGCCCGCTAGGCGGAGAAGCTTGACCCGCAGCCGCAGCTCTTGGTGGAGTTCGGATTGATGAAGTTAAAGCCCTGACGCATCAGAGTCTCCTCGAAGTCGAGCACCATGCCGGCCAGGTACAAAAAGCTCTTCGGGTCCACAAAGAGGCGAACAGGCTTGGCGCCGCTCGGATCGTTCGGGGTCTCGATACCCTCGCCGAAGACGAAGACGCGGTCCC
>CAXTGN010000075.1:0-14034 GCA_964243455.1 uncultured Acidobacteriaceae bacterium | reverse complement strand
GAAAATGCACAAGAGCGTCAGCCCGGTTCGTCGATCGCCTGACCTACGGCGTTATTCGCTGGATAGGGATAACTCCTGAGAAACGACGTTGTCGGAAGTTGGCCTAATGCCCGGACTTGCGTTGCTACACTTTCCGGATGAAACGCGCTGACTTTTCGGGCGATCTCCGGAACTACAACGGCGAGGGCAGGTGGTCCGTAGCAAGGGTTCAGGAACGATACCGCGAATGTTGCGTCGTTTTACAGATCGAGACCTCCTCGCTCGCTCACACCTCGCGAATACGTGGAAGGTGATGTCCGGTGGGTTTACCCCATCATGGATGAAGTCATCAATGGAATCGGCGAGAACGATGCCGCGTGTGTCGCTTTAGGAGTCGACTTTGGCCGAAGAAGACGCCTCTTTTCCGTTTGGCGCTACGCTGACATCGAACACAGCCCGTACTCTGCGCCGAGCTCAACTAAGTGAGTTCCAAAAGGTCCGGTTGAGGAAGCGCATTACGACCATGTTGATTCTGGGCCATGTGCCTCGCGAGATGCGGGAATACCCGAAGCTGTTGCGAGAGGTCGGCGTTGGCGAGCAATGGCCTAGGCTGGAGCAAGAAACCCCACGTGGCAACCGATATGCGATGCGGTTCTACGAGGTGCTTCGGGCGGCGGAAGGCTTGGCAATTTGAGATCCAGAGGTCCATCCAGTAACTGCATCGGTCCCGAAAACGCCGTTGTCGTGAAGGATTCGATGGGTTGGGACCACCATAGAATCGATATGAGCTCGCGAGCGTGATGGCGCGTTCTGGCCTGAGCTCTGGAGCATTCTGACGCGCTTAGCTCGATCCAGCCAAGAGAGACCGCAGGATGCGAAAAGGTTTTGCGAGAAGACCGAAAGCCGAGGAAGCCGCGGCGAACCACGGCACAAACTACATCACTCCAAGCGGGCTCGAACGCCTGAAAGATGAGCGACATTTTCTGCTCGCCAAGGATCGCCCGGCTGTGGTCGAAGTGGTGGCATGGGCTGCAGGCAATGGCGACCGCAGTGAAAATGCTGACTATCAGTACAGTAAGCGACGACTGCGGCAGATCGATGGACGAATTCGCTTCCTGACGAAGCGAATCGAAGCTGCGGAAGTGGTAGATCCGGAAGCTCCGAGGACGGGACAACGGGCCACGAAGGTTTTCTTCGGAGCCACCGTGCGCTATGCGAATGCCGCAGGGGCAGAACGAGTGGTGAGCATCGTCGGCACAGACGAAGTCAATCTTGACTGCAACCACATCAGTTGGGCCTCACCCCTGGGGCGCGCACTTATGAAAGCTGCAGAGGGTGACGAAATCACTCTTCATGCACCGGGCGGCACTGAAACTCTGACCGTGACGGAAGTGCGTTACGAGCGCATCCCTGTAGAACCTTTCCGCGAACCAGTTGGGGCCGAAGTCTCGACAAAGAAACGCGATCGCTGACGCTAGCGATGCTTTCGGTAAGTGGGGTGAGGGAAGTGCTCGCAGCAGCCCTTATGCTGAAGGTATGGCAACAACGTTCGTTCAGCAATCCACCGAGTACATTCAGCAAATCGAGGCCGAGATCGAGCGGCTTCAGCAGCTCCGCAATCAGGTGCGAGCCACGATCCAGAGCGAAGAGCAGCCTGAAGGCAACGAGCAGGCAGGCCCGCGCAAGCGCGCAGCGAAGAAGAGTGCAGGAAAAGAGGCAACGAGCAAGAAGGTAGCGGCAAAGAAGCGCGGCCGCCCGAGGGCCGCCGCGTCAGCAGCATAAAATCCAACACCAAGGAGATCCATTGGCGACCAAGAAAGCTGTAGCGAAGAAGACGGTTCCTGCGAGCAAGACCGTGGCCACGAATGCAGTGCCCACCAAGGCCACGGCCGCCACCAAGGCACCCGTGCAGAAGATGACCAAGACCCAGGTGATCCGGTACATGGCTGAGCAGATGGAGGCACCGCCGAAGCAGATCGCAGCGTTCTTCGACCTGCTGATCGAGACCGCGACCACCCAGACCCGCAAGACTGGCGAGTTCACGGTGCCGGGCCTGGGTAAGCTCGTGAAGGCGCAACGCGCCGCTCGGATGGGACGTAACCCGGCCACGGGTGAGACCCTTAAGATCAAGGCCAAGACGACCGTCAAGTTCCGGCTCAGCAAGTCCGCAAAGGACGCGGTGGTTCCGCCCAAAGCATAGCCAAATAGGCGTAAGCTGCTCGGAATGAGCAGCTTACGTTACGTCCGATAAGAAAGCTTCTGTTACTTTGCACCAGTGATGGTGGGGTCACCGGTTCCCGTATCACTGATACCTCGTTCCTGTCTTTGCCAACCCGCCAGGCGTTTGGCCCACAACCAGCGCGGGTGTCTCTGTCGGCCGTGGTAGGCCATTGATGCTGGAACACGCAAAAGAACTTGAGTACCCGTTTCGCCCTGTGGGCCTATCACGATGTCAGCATGCATTCTTCTTGCACGTTCTCTCATCGTGAGCAGTCCCCAATGCCCCGATAGGCTACCGGACAAGAGCACGGTACCCTCCAGCCCACGACCGTTGTCGTGGATGCGCATTTGCAAGGTGCTTCGGCCGTAGAGCAACTCAACACAGATCAGTGTCGCGTCCGAATGCCTGAAGGCATTCGTGAGGGCCTCGCGACCAATCAGCAGAACCTCTTCCAGGACCGATGGATCGATTGGTTTTTCTTCGCCATCGACCTTCACATCGAACTGCACTGGCTTAACTGTCGCCAATTGGCGACCGACCTGCGCCAAGCCTTGGGAAAGACTTGGCAGATCCTCGCCGCGAGAACGGAGATCTCTTATTCTGGCGCGGCCCTCCTTCATTACAGCATCTGATCTGTCGAGTGCTTCGTTCAGGCGTTGTCGTAAGGGGTCATCCGCGGCCAACTGATTTGCCGTCCCTTGGAGGCTCAGCGTCAACCCGAATAGATTTTGCAGTAAGGTGTCATGCAATTCACCCGCGATGCGCTCCCGTTCCGCTAGTCTCTCCGCCAGGCGCTCATGCAAGTTGTGCACCAGGAATCTCATGCGAAACCTGATCATCCATGCGATAAGACCAACGACTCCGAGGACAAGCAGAGCCCTGAACCACCAGGTTTGGTTGAAGGCAGGTGCGACCGTGAAGTTCAGGCTCGCCCCGATTGGATTCCAGACACCGTCGTTATTGCACGCGGTTACATGAAAGCGATAGCGACCGGGCAGAAGATTTGTGTAGAAAGCTTGTCTTCGCGTTCCTACATTTTGCCAATCCGCATCGACCCCGTCCAGCTTGTAACGAAAGAGAACTCGATCAGGAACGGCAAGGCTCAGGGCGGTGTAGTCAATTTGCAGATTCTGCAGGCGAGCCCGAAGGCGGAGGTTCGTTCCCCCGTTTTGCGATCTGCCATCGGTTGTCACGGCTGTAATGTCGACAGGAGGCGGAAGTCGGTTGCGCAGCTGTTGAAGCGCTGCAGGATCGAGCCAGGCTATGCCTTTGGTAGTGGCAAACCAAAGGCGTCCCCCCTGCGATTGAACCACGGAGGGTTCGGGGATGGGTGCGCCCGCTGTGCCCGGGAGTCCGTCCACCTCATCCAGGTGCTCTGCCGCGGTAGCGTATTGCGGATCGCGAACCCATTTGGCCATTTCCGTCGCAGAGATGTGCGTCACTCCGGAAAGAGAGCTAATCCATAGATTGCCGTCATTGGTCTCAACGATCCCAGAGACCCTACCCGGAAGCGCCTCGTCGCTACAGCGGAGCAGACGGAAGCGCCCTCTTGTGAAGAGCACTATGCCACCCGGACCTCCGATCCAAACATGATCCTGATGGATGCTGATCGTTGCTGGTGAAACGTTCAGGGAGCCGTCAACGAGCAAATTGTGAGAATAGCTCGTCCCATCCCAACGAACCAGCTGATGTGAAAAGGCGAACCAAACATTTCCCTCAGCATCGCTAGCCATGGCACCGGGATCGGAAGGCGCCTTCCCGAGAGCTTGATTCTCATTGCTCCAGGTCTCCCCAGAACGCCTGAACACCCCAAATTGCCGAAGGTTGATCCAAAGATCCTTTTTTCGGTCGACGGCAAGCGAGATCACTGATTGGGCCTGTTCTTCTGGGTAGTGGACAGGCTCGAGTCCATTCTCGGTTGAGCGCCAAAGGTAGGCTTTGCCCACTCCGGATGACCAGATGGTTCCGAACTGATCCCTTCGAACCAACACTGACTGACGGGTGTCGGGGAACGTTCTTGTTGCTTCGCCAGGAGTGATGTGGGTAAGCGGCAGGCTGCGGCTGCCGGTCCAGACGGACCCATTATCTCCGGCAGCTATGCCGAACTGTCGCTGCTGCGCTGCTGGAAGTGTGAGGGCGTGCAGGGCAAGTTGGCGGAATTGGTCGAGGCCTGACCCCGTTCCGATCCAGACCGTCCTTTCCCGGTCAAGGAAGATCTTCCACACGTAATCGGAGCTGAGGCCCTCTTTCGGGGTGAAGCTTTCGCCAGGGGTCGTCTCCATTTGGGTGACCGTCTGCCAAGGTTGCGGATGAGCTGCCCATCGCACCCCCTTGTCCGTGGCTGCCCAGATGGAACCGTCGGACGCAAAGGCGAAGTCCTGGAATCGACCAGCTTCACGATGCGGCTTGCCGGGCGGTCGCCCAATGCCAGTTCCCGTTGCGCCAACCCGAACCCGTCGTAGTCCGTAATCATCCGAAAGCCAGATGGACTGATCAGGCGCTTCGTGCAGATACGCGAAGTTCGCGGTAGCGCCCGCTCCGGATTCTTCGAGCTGAAACTGCGAGCTGCCAGGCTTTAGGAAAAGTAGCTTACCAGCCCATGTCTTTACCCATACCGTTCCTGCGCGGTCCACAAGGATGCCTGCCGGCATGCCACCGGGGTAACCATGGTCTGCTCCGATTGGCTCACAGTTGGTTCCCTGGAGACGAACGAGGCCGACTGGCGCTTGCATCCAGAGGGAGCCATCAAGGCTCTCAGCCATTGCAACAGTCCGGATCCCGGGTGCGGGTACACATTGCGTGCTGGGATAACTCGTTATGCGGGAGTCTCTCCAGAGTAGAAGTCCCGCATTCCGCGTCGCGAGCCAAATGCCTCCATTGGAAGAAACGAAGGCGGAACTCAGATCACTATTGTGTGCAGCCCCATTCGTGACCTCGTCTACTGTTTGGAATCGCACACCATCGAACCGAAAGATCCCGGTTGAAGTGGTCAACCACAGATAGCCCTTGGCATCCTGCTGGATGTTCATCACTGTGCCAAGGGAGCTACCCGCCCAATCCGAGTGATGAAAGCTTGGGGCAGATTGGGTCCAGGCTGCGGTTACGCAGGTGTGCATCACGAACGCAAGCAGCACAAGCACTGAGCTCTGCCTGCCGTTACTTCGGGCCCATACGCGCATGGAGAGCCTTGTTTCGAAAGGTTGATGATCTCTCGCGGTGAAGCGGCCCGCGAGCTCCCGTCGATGCACTTGCAATCGACTAGCTTCGCGGGGAGAGACCAAAGTTTACTGCCGTGGTCGAGTGTAAGAGAAGCCAAATGAGCATACCCCTCGAAAGAGTGCTCCTTCGCCGCTCCTAAGAGGGGGGTCTTGCCGACCCAATGTGCCCGAGACTGGTTGCGACGGTAGCGTAAGCCTAAAGGGCGCGGCCATTCTGAAGGTAACCCTATATGACCTCACAGCAGACCTCCGCACAGCTACTCATCCGCAGTCTGGTTCAGCAGGAAGTCAAGTTCATCTTCGGCATCCCTGGCGGCAAGATCATGCCTACCTTCGACGTACTTAACGATGAGGGGCCTCAGCTTGTTCTCTGTCATCATGAGCAGAATGCCGCGTTCATGGCGGGAGCCGTTGGCAGGTTGACGGGACGTCCAGGAGTCTGCCTGGTGACCTCGGGGCCAGGAACAGGCAATCTGGTTACGGGTGCGGCGACCGCGACCACTGAAGGCGATCCCCTGGTTGCCATTGGCGGCGTTGTCCGTCTTCCGGATGCGCTCAAACAGACTCACCAGACGCTTGACTCTGTTGCCATGATGAAGCCGGTGACAAAATACAGTGTCGAGATTAACTCGCCAGACAGTACGGGCGAGGTGGTTGCCAATGCCTTCCGTGCTGCCATGACGCCGCGCCAGGGGGCCGCCTTCATCGCGTTTCCCCAAGATGTCCAGAGCGCACCGGCATCGGGCACGGCTCCGCCCTTCTCAAGCCTACCGCCACTGGGCGCGGCCTCTGCCCCACTTATCGCAAAGGCCGCGCGAGGGTTGATGAACGCCAAGAACCCCGTTCTTCTCCTGGGGATGGGGGCGAGCGAGCCAGCGGCTACGGAAGCAGTTCGAGCGCTGCTGAAGCACTTCGCGATGCCGGCAGTCGGCACCTTCCAGGGAGCTGGGGCGATATCGCGTGAGTTGCTTCCGCTTTACTTCGGCCGGATAGGCCTGTTCCGCAACCAGCCTGGAGACAAGCTTCTAGCCAAGGCCGACCTCGTGCTGACCGTTGGATATGATCCAGTGGAGTACGAGCCCGGCAACTGGAACATAGCGCGCCGCGCCAGCATCATTCACCTCGACGACACGCCCTGCGACATCGACAATTTCTATCAGCCAGAGATTGAGCTGCGAGGCAGCGTTGAGGAGACGCTTGGGGAACTCACTCGCCTCCTCCCTGCCAGAGAGACTAACCTTTCGCCGGAGCTCGCGGCCATTCGTTCAGAGTGGGAGGTCCTGAATACTCCGCCCGCAGTCGCGGACGGCAGCTTAGTCCATCCGCTCAACTTCATCAGGAATCTGCGCGGCCTCGTCGACGACGACACGATCATCGCGTGCGATATCGGTTCCAACTACATCTGGATGGGTCGCCACTTCTTCGACTTCGAGCCGAGAAAGCTTCTGTTCAGTAACGGGCAGCAAACTTTGGGGGTTGGCATCCCTTGGGCAATCGCCGCAAGTCTCGTTCATCCAGGCAAGAAGGTAGTAGCGACGGTTGGTGATGGAGGCTTCCTTTACTCGGCTATGGACCTGGAAACCGCTGTGAGAATGAAGGTGAACATCACTGTATTTGTCTTTCGGGATGGATCCTACAACATGGTCGCGTTCCAGCAGAAGAACATCTACGGCCGCACCTCGGGCGTCTGCTTCGGGCCAACGGACTTCGTTAAGTATGCAGAGGCGATGGGCGCGGTGGGCCTTCGTGTCACGAAACCCTCTGAACTCCCTGCGGTGATGCGCAGAGCGTTGGAGATGCCAGGGGTCGTCATCGTTGAAGTGCCTATGGACTACTCCAGAAACACCGAAATAGGTCAGCACGTACTTCCAAGCGCGTGGGATTAGAGGGAAGAGTATGCATCAGCGTCCGTTGGCAGGCTCACTCGAGATGATCCGTGCCGCTTGGCAGCACCTGACAAAGAGCAACGATCATCAGCAGGCCGAACTCTACCAAACCTCACTCATGACCGCTTTGTTGGAGGGTGTCTATGAAGGTGACGTAACCTACGGCGAACTCAGCAAGCACGGTGACTTCGGACTGGGGACTTTCAATGACCTCGATGGAGAGATGGTCGGTTTCGACGGGATCTTCTATCAGCTGCGGTCCGACGGCAGCGCCACCCGCGTGCGACCGGAGCAGAAGACTCCCTTTGCTGTTGTCACCCATTTCACGCCAGACAGGACCATTGATTTAGCTGAGGGAGTAGGAAAGGAACAGCTCAGTGCGAAGCTGGCGGAGCTTGTCGATGCAAACCACTTCGTCGCCGTACGCCTGGACGGACTCTTCAAGGAGGTCCGTACCCGTACTGTCCAAGTCCAGCACCGGCCCTTTCCACCCTTGACCGAAGCCACGGCACGCCAGGATGTAAAGACGTTTGCGAACGTCTCCGGAGTCCTGGCGGGCTTTCGATCACCCACTTTCGCGCAAGGCATCGGCGTCGCCGGCCTGCATGTGCACTTCTTGCGGGAGGATCAGGAGGCCGGTGGTCACGCCCTGGACTTCACCTTGCGGAAGGGGACCCTCCAGGTACAGACCCTGAGCGGGCTGCACGTCGAACTGCCCGATACCACTGCGTTTGGGGAAGCGGTTCTGACCGACGAGGCTCTGGACAGCAAGATCAAGGCGTCCGAGGGTTGAGGGTAAACCGTGCCTGCCGGAGCCCCCCGATAGAAGGGGTGACTACAGGCCTAAGCGGGTCGTTCCACCTTGAGGTCTTTCCAGCATGCTGTAAACAGCCAAGAGCAGTTGATGACTAACGGCGATCTTCAGGAGGTCACGGTGGTGAATGAAAGAACGGCTTTACTCCAACCTGCGGATTGTGCCTTGGTCTTGATCGACTTCCAGGCTGGCCTGGCCTTCGGCGTAGAGTCCATCAGTCGTCAAACAGTGCTAAACAATGCGGTGGCACTCGCGCAAACAGCGGTAGCCTTTGGCGTCCCGACGATTGTATCGACCTCCGCGTCGAGAATTTACAGCGGTCCTCTGCTGCCCGCAGTGCAGGCGGCGTTGCCAGACGAGCGATCCATTGAGCGGCGCAACATGAACCTGTGGGAGGATCCGCCGGCACGCGCGGCCGTGCTCGCTACCGGGCGAAAGCGACTCATCGTTGCGGGGCTGCTAACGGAGGCGTGCATATCCTTTCCGGTGCTCTCCGCCATGGACGAAGGCTTCGACGTCTTCGTGGTCGGCGATGCCTGCGGAGGTCTTACGCCGAGCGGACATGACTTCGCTTTGCGGCGTATGGAGGCAGCAGGGGCAACCCTGACGAGCTGGCTTCAGGTTCTGCTTGAGTTTCAACGCGACTGGACTCGACATGAGACCTATGACGCGGCACGCGCGATCGTCATTGAAAATGGTGGCGGTTACGGCATGGGTCTAGCCTACGCACGCGAAATGATTCACCCAACGTAAGCGCGGCTTTAGCTCAATCGCTCCTAAAGAGCGTGAATACATAAACCGAGCAGTTCTATGACAACTGCAAGAGGACATTATGCCGGAACCGATCGTAGGTCTTCATCATGTAACCGCCATCGCTTCAAATCCACAGCGGAACCTGGACTTCTATACAGAATTGCTGGGCCTACGCTTCGTCAAGCGAACGATCAACTTCGACGATCCAGGCACGTATCATTTCTACTTCGGTGATGACGCAGGCTCGCCCGGAACCATACTCACATTCTTTCCCTGGCCACGAGCCACTCAGGGGCAGACTGGTATCGGGGAGACAACAGCCACGGCGTTCAGTGTTTCCCCATCTTCCCTGGATTTTTGGGAGCAGCGGCTAGAACAGGCCGGAGTTCCCGCCGAGCGACTGGACCCCCGATTTGGGGACGGTGTTCTGGGCTTCGCGGACCCGGACGGCATGCGACTGGAGCTGATTGGCAGTTCTCTGCACGCGCCTGCTTTGATGCCTCGTACTAGCGATGTACCTCCGGAGCACAGCATTCGCGGCTTCTTCGGCGTGACCCTCTGTGAGGCGGGCTTCGAGATGACCGCGGCTGTTCTCAAACGGATGGGTTTAGTCAGCGCGGGAGCCGAAGGAAATCGATTCCGCTTCTCCGCCCCGGGGGACGCCTTCGGCAACCATGTCGACATCCGTGTTCAACCGCAGCTCGTTTACGGTCGCATGGGTGCCGGAAGCGTTCACCATATAGCCTTTCGCGCGCCTGACGATGCGGCGCAACGTGCCTGGCGCGAAGAGATCAAGGCATTCCCGCTGGATGTTACCCCTGTGCTGGACCGCACGTACTTCCATTCCATCTACTTCCGCGAGCCTGGCGGAGTGCTCTTCGAAATCGCAACTGATCCTCCGGGCTTCGCCCTCGACGAGTCGAGCGAAACACTGGGAGAGGCGCTCAAGTTGCCCGCCTGGCTTGAGCCGAAACGAACGGTGATCGAGAAGGCTCTCCCGGAGATCACTCTCCACTACCAGAGGAAGAAATGAGCGTTCAGGTGGGAGACGATCTGCACGGAGCGGAACAAGTGCTCAGTCGTGGGGCACAACTCGAGCGTGCGACTGGAGTTCTGATCCTGCTTCATGGCCGCGGTGGATCGGCGACGGACATGCTCGCCCTGGGTCAGGAGCTAAGCCAGGCAGATACTGCCCTGCTAGCACCGCAGGCCGCAGGTCACACCTGGTATCCGAATTCATTTCTCGCGCCACTGTCACAGAATGAGCCTTGGCTCACGTCAGCCCTGAAACGTGTTGAAACTCTTGTCCAGCAATGCAGTGCAGCGGGCGTACCAGCGGAAAGGATCGGGATTGTCGGCTTCTCTCAAGGTGCCTGCCTGGCGTCGGAGTTCGCTGCGCGCCAACCGCGTCAATACGCGGCCATCGTCGCTTTCACCGGTGGCCTATTGGGCCCGCTGGGCAGCGACTTACATCATGCCGGCTCCCTCCAAGGTACCAGCGTTCTGTTCAGTTCCGGGGATCCGGATCCACATGTGCCCTGGCGCCGGGTTGAAGAGACTGCGGAGGAATTTTGGTCGATGGGAGCGCTGGTGCGCACCACTCGCTTGAAAGGACGGCCACACACCATCCTGCCTGAAGAGATTCGGGCTGCACGGGAGCTACTGCACGACAAAGCTTCCTGAACCGACTTGCACTGGTCTTCAGCACTCGCGTCTGAGGAAATCTTGGAGCATCAGCAACATCACTTAAGGAGAACATCATGAGCACAATCACGGTCAAGGATGGAACCACGCTCTATTACAAGGATTGGGGCACCGGTCAGCCCATCGTCTTCTCACACGGCTGGCCGCTCAACGCAGACGCCTGGGACGCGCAGATGCTGTTCTTCGGTGAGCGCGGCTACCGCGTCATAGCTCACGATCGTCGCGGCCATGGCCGGTCAGAGCAAACATGGGATGGCAACGAGATGGATACCTATGCGGAGGATCTCGCGGCGCTGTTCGAGAAACTCGATCTCAAAGACGCAGTTATGGTCGGCCATTCGACCGGTGGCGGCGAGGTGGCTCGCTACCTCGGAAGGCATGGTGCGAAGCGTGTCATCAAGGCCGTTCTGATCGGCGCGGTACCTCCCATCATGCTGAAGTCCGACACCAACCCCGGAGGTTTACCCATCGACGTGTTCGACGGAATTCGCGCAGGTGTCGCGGGCGACCGATCACAGTTTTACAAAGACCTGAGCCTGCCATTCTTCGGTTACAACCGGCCCGGCGCCAAGATCTCCGAGGGCGTCCGCGAGAACTTCTGGTTCCAGGGCATGCAAGGCGGCGTGAAGCCGCACTACGACTGCGTCAAGGCATTCTCGGAGACGGACTTCAGGGAAGATCTGAAGAAGATCGAGATCCCAACGCTGGTATTGCACGGTGATGACGATCAGATCGTGCCGTTTCCGGACTCCGGTGCCCTCACCGCGAAACTCGTCAAGAACGCCCAGTTGAAGGTGTACCCTGGCTTTCCGCACGGCATGCCGATTATTCATGCCGACCAGCTGAACCCTGACCTCCTTGCCTTTATCCAGTCGTAGACGGAAGCGCAGGAGACGTTTAAACCATCCTGCGGATTCCCCCTTGAGAGCCCCATGAACCAAGCCACGATCTCCCGAGAAAGCCAGACCAGCTCTCCGACCTTTCGCCCGGAGCTCGCCTTTCCGCACCTGACAGACGATATGCTCGTGCGATTACGCAGTTATGGCGTGGAAGAACGTCTTCCTAAGAACACGGCCCTGTTTAGCCGCGGTCAACGCGACGTCGACATGTTCGTTGTGGTCAAAGGAACCATTGAGGTGTACGTGCGGGAAGAGCATGACACCCGGACCGCGGTCGCGACGCTCCGAGAGATGCAATTCACCGGAGAACTCGATCTGCTTTCGTCGCGGCGAACGTTGGTGGACGGTTGTACCGCAACCCATTGCACCCTGTTGCGTATCGAACGCACGGAGCTTCAGCGGCTCATGCGAACCGAAGGCGATATCGCCAACCTGATCATGCAGGCGACCATCTGGCGTCGTCTTGGCATCATCGAGAAAGGCTTTGCCGGAGTACTGCTGGTCGGCGAGGCGCATGGCGCGGAGACTATCCAGTTGCAGCGATTTCTCGTTCGCAACGGCTACCCCTATCACATGATCGACCCACAACTACAGACGGAAGCGCATGCATTGCTTGGGTCCGATGCGGTTGGGATTACTGGCTTTCCTGCCGTCGTGCTGATGGACGGTCGCGTTTTGCAGAAGCCTACGATCGCGCGGCTTGCCGATGAACTCGGCATCACAGAGGCCCTCGATGAAAGTGTTCTGTATGACGTTGTCGTGGTCGGCGCAGGACCCTCCGGTCTCGCAGCGGCCGTGTATGCCGCTTCGGAAGGACTGAAGACCATGGTGATCGACGGGACTGCTCCGGGAGGTCAGGCCGGGACGAGTTCCAAGATCGAGAATTACCTTGGTTTTCCAACCGGCATCTCGGGACAGGAGCTCGCAAATCGTGCCCAGGTACAGGCGCAGAAGTTCGGAGCTCGTCTGGCTATCTCGCGCGATGTGGTTTCGCTTACATGCAAGGACGGTGTTCACACCGTTGCCCTGGAGGATGGCGGCCGTGTTCGCTCACGCGCCGTGATCATCGCTACCGGTGCGCGCTACCGCAAGCTGGATATAGAAAACTACGCACGGTGCGAGTATCAAGCAATCCACTATGCAGCGACCGCAATGGAAGCTTCGCTTGCCCACAACCAGGAGGTCGCGGTGGTAGGTGGCGGCAATTCTGCCGGCCAGGCAGCTATCTTCTTGTCGGCCAGTGCTTCCCACGTGCATCTGCTCATTCGCGGCGCGTCGCTGGAGAGCTCCATGTCGGACTACCTGATTCAGCGCATCGCTCACTCGTCGAAGATCACGCTGCATACCGACTCTGAGGTGGAGCGTCTCGAAGGCGAAGCCTTCCTGGAGAACGTGAGCTGGCGCAATCGACTCACTGGAGCTCTGGAGACGTATCCGGTCCGAAACATGTTCGTGATGATCGGAGCTGCGCCGAACACTGAATGGCTTCGCGGCAGCCTCGCACTGGACGCCAAGGGTTTCGTGCTTACTGGAATGGACGCGAGCGCACCGCAGAACTCGCGTTACGCGACGAGCTGCGAAGGGGTCTATGCCGTCGGCGATGTCCGGTGTGATTCCGTAAAGCGAGTTGCTTCCGCAGTGGGAGAAGGCTCCGTCGTGATTTCCGACGTCCATCGATATCTGCAAGCCGATAAGAGTTCTTAAGAAGCTGATCGTTCTCTATGGAGCGCAACAGAAAGGCAACGTCATGCTCATCTTAGTCGCACTTTGTCTAGGCGTCGTATCCGGACTTCGCGCGGTAACCTCCCCGGCCGTAGTCAGCTGGGCTGCACGAAAGGGAGTGCTGCCCCTCGCCGGAACACACCTTGCTTCCCTTGGTTATGCCGCCACTCCTTGGATTCTGACGGTCCTCGCGTTAGGCGAAATCGTCAATGACAAGCTTCCGGGAACACCGAGTCGCAAGATTCCCCCGCAGGTGGCGGGACGAGTGGTGAGCGGCGCCCTGGTCGGAGCTGCCATCGGGATCGTAGCCAACGCGCTCCTCTGGTGTCTTCTTGCCGGTGTTGTCGGTGCGCTGATCGGCACCTATGGCGGTGCCGCAGTGCGCGCACGCCTGGCGAAGGCCTTCGGACGCGACCTGCCGGCAGCATTGCTGGAAGATGCAGTGGCCATCCTTCTGGCAATCTTCGCGGTCTCGAGGGTGTGATGGACAAGCATTTCGACGCTGTTGTTGTCGGTGCGGGCCAGGCAGGCCCCTTCCTTACCGGTCGCCTCTGCGACGCCGGGCAGACGGTTGCTCTGATCGAGAGGGACAAACTGGGAGGCACGTGCGTCAACGTTGGCTGTACGCCGACCAAAGCCATGGTGGCGAACGCTCGGGCCGTTCACCAGGCACGTCGAGGGGCGGAGTTCGGTTTCACGATAGGCGCTCAACCTACGGTGGAGATGAAGCAGGTCCGCACGCGCAAGGACGCCATCGTCAACGACTCGCGTGAGGGACTGGAGTCGTGGTTGGGTTCCATGAAGGGCTGCTCGGTCATTCGCGGAGCAGCAACGTTCG
>CAXTGN010000074.1:0-14326 GCA_964243455.1 uncultured Acidobacteriaceae bacterium | reverse complement strand
CGCCAGACCGCTACCGACATGGTCAAGATGGCTGGCTGGGTGTTCTCAGTCATCCTCAGCTCTTCTTCCGGACCTCCAAAGATCAGCTTCGATAAAGGAAACTTCAGGGCATCATCTGCTTCCTCAAAAACCGCCCTGGCCGCTGGCACGCTGTCGTAGAACGCGCGCCCCATCCCTACCGCCTGCGATCCCTGACCGGGAAAGAGCAGCGCAATCTGTGGCTTCTTGGGTGCACCTTCAGCTATCTCAGCGTCGGTGTCGGTCTCTGGGCGTTCGATCGGATCGTTCATCGCTTACTAGGATGCCACCACACCCTATCCACTGCCATTTCTTACTCAATTGACGCGCTCGTGAAGGTGTTCTCTGCCTTGGCCGAGGTCAGCCGGTATAACGCAAACTGCCGGCTGGCGCCACCCCGTAACTCAAACAGCAGGCTCGCTCGATGCGAGGCATCCGGGTCGACCGCATCGACCAGGTGCAGACGCGGGCTCCGGTCCAGGTGCAGGCTGTCCGTCACCGCACTCAGCGCCACCTGCAACTCGCCTGAAGGCAGTCGCTGCGCGACCACCGTCACAAACGCCGTGGGATGCGTCGCCGCTGGCGGCAGATCCTTGGTTTGCGCCACGGCAGCAGAAACACTCGCTGTGTACACGAACGTGGGCAGGCCTCCGTAGCTCAAAGTGAAGCCCGCGATCTCCTCATGCCGCAGAACGAGCGGGACGGCCGCCGAAGTCTTGGCAGCTGTTTTCCGCGGCGTTGTCTTTGCTGCGGTCGCTTTGGCCGGCCGTTGTTGCGGTGGCGTTGTCTGGCTCGTGCTCGCTGCTGAACCGCCGCCATACTCTCTTGGTCGGCCACGCTGCAACGTCGGTGGCGCGCCGGCTCCGTTCTCCGTGGCGGCTGCTGTTCCCTCCGTACTCTGCGAGGGAGCCGCCTCCGCCAACTCGGCGGAAGGCACCAGCTTGTTTTCGCTCAGATAGGTCGCGACACGGACCTTTGCCGCGGCGGCAAGCTCCGCCAGGGTACTCGTGCGCTCGGCGGCATTCTCCCAGGCTCGTGCGAACGGATGCGGGTCTCGTGACACCGGGTCGGAGACCGCCACGGCCTGATGCAGATCCGCAGGCATTCCTGTCAGCTCTTTCGTGCCTTCGTCCACGGCGGTACTGTGGCTCAGCGTGGGCCGGTCCGGATCCTCTCCTGGCGCAGGCCCAACGGCTGTGACACTGGCGGTTCCCGCTTTCCCTCCGACTGCCGTCTTATGGCGGCTCGCGTCCTGCGAGGGGTCACGCCGTGCCAGGGTCGGACGATCCGAATCGTCCCCATCGCTATCTTTGCCGGACGGCTTGTCCGCCCCCGAGGCCGGCGTCTGGTCCTTGCTTGACGCGTTTCCGGAACCGCCGGCATCTCCCGTTTTGTCCGTGCTGCTTCCACCCTCGTTCGCCGGCGTACGGCGCGCCATGTGCGGTTTGCCGTCATCGGCGTCGGTCTTGGTGTTCGATCCCGCAGGTTCCTTGCTCGCGTCGGACGCGCCCTGGATCACCCCCACGTGAGCCGACCGGTGCAGTGCCGGTCCGGGCTTGGCAGCGGCTTCGGCCGTGTACTTGCCAAATCCATACCAAGCACCCACGGAATTGTCGTCCGCGACGGCGTTCCCGGTCACCACACGCCCGGCCGACTCCAGATTCAGCGCTCCCTCCGGCTCCCCGGAGCGCTCCACCGTGTACAGATTGCCGGTCTGCAGCGCAAAGGGGACCGGACGCGCCAGGTACAGCCCTGCGTCCTCAAAATGGCCGTCGATAAAGAGGGAGACCGGGACAAAACGTGCCGCGTTCGGCTTGCTCAGGTCGCCCGTCCACTCATACACGCCCACGGCCCGCGTCACGCGCTCGGGTGCGTCCACGTGATGTATCTGGGCGTGTCCCACCCTTGCCATGCTGAAAACAAGAACACCGAAGCTTAGGAAAGGAATGAGATCGGATCTGGACCGCATAGCTGAGGGTTAGACGGGATTCCTTGCTTGGGCGTTTCGAATCGCAACTCTGCTCTAAAGAAACGCTGATCCCCGGACGATATGATGGGAGAGATGTCCACCCCAAAGCGTGCGGCCTCGGAGGGTAAATGGCTTCGCCTGAAGTGATCGCAGCAGCACCCGCTGTCACGGCAGCCGCCCCTTTGCTGCGGCCGGGCGTGCCGCTCTGCGTGGATCTGGATGGCACTCTTGTTAAATCCGACACTCTGGTCGACTCCGTGCTTGCGCTCGCGCGGCATCACCCTGCCGCCCTCCTGAAAGTTCCAGGCTGGATCGGTGAGGGCAAAGCCGCTTTTAAGCGGCACGTTACCTCAGCCGTGACGCTGGACGTCGACCACCTGCCCTACAACCGTCCCCTGGCGGAATGGTTGCGGCTGGAGCACGGTCAGGGCCGGGCAATCTATCTCGCAACCGCCGCCGACCGCGTCCTCGCGGACCGTGTCGCCGAACACCTCGGCATCTTTGCTGGAGTCCTTGCCTCCGATGGCTCCACCAATCTTGCGGGTGGCAACAAACTCGCCGCCTTCCATTCCCGCTTCGGCGAAAACTTCTGCTACGTCGGGAACGCCAAGCCCGACATCGAGGTGCTCTCGGCCTGCCAGTCGCCCATGGTCGCCAATCCGGACGCCGCTCTCCTGGCGGGTCTGGCGCGGGGCAACGTCGCTGTCGCCCGGACGTTCGACGACCGCACCCCTGCCGTGAAGAGCTGGCTCAAAGCCATCCGGCTCCACCAGTGGGCCAAGAACACGCTCATCTTCGTGCCGCTGCTGCTGGCCCATGCCTGGAGCGTCGCTACCATCACCGTGGCCTCCGTCGCCTTCTTCAGCTTCGGCCTGTGCGCTTCGGCGACCTACATCATCAACGACCTGCTCGACATCGAAGCCGATCGACGGCATCCGCGCAAGCGCCGCCGTCCCTTTGCCGCGGGTGATCTCTCTGCCTTCGCGGGCGTTGCCGCCGTTGTGCTCATGATGTGCGCGTCCGTGACGCTTGCACTGCTCTTGCCACGCTTTTTCGCGTCCATGGGCGGCGTCCACGCCCCCGGCCACGCCATCAGCTTCTTCGACTGGCTCCTCTTCTACACGGTCACGACGCTGGCGTACTCCTTCTATCTCAAGCGCAAGCTCCTGCTCGATGTCTTCGTCCTGTCTGGCCTCTACACCGTACGCATTCTTGCCGGAAGTGCTGCGACCGGCGTCGTGATGTCGCCCTGGCTGGCCGGCTTCAGCGTGTTCTTCTTCCTGTCGCTGGCCTTTGTCAAGCGCTTCAGCGAGCTGGAAGGCCTGCGCGAGACCGGGAAGGCCGTCACCAACGGCCGCGGCTACTTCGTCTCCGACCTGGAGCAACTTCGAACCCTTGGCACCGGAGCGGCCTATGCCGCCGTCGTGGTCATGACGCTCTACATCACCAATCCGGAGACGACGTCCTTCTACCACCACACCGTGCGGCTCTGGCTTGTTGTTCCGGTTCTTCTGCTGTGGCTAAGCCAGGTCTGGATGCTCGCCAGCCGCGGCCAGATGCACGACGACCCCGTCGTCTGGGCCTGCACAGACAAGCGCAGCCTCCTGCTGGGTCTGCTGATGGCCGTGATCATCTGGTGGGCGTTGTAGACAGCGTAAAATGGATTCGTGCCGCCGAAGATCCGAGACTTACTGAAGCGGCTTGACGACGACGGCTGGGTTCTCAAGTCGCAACGCGGCAGTCATCGACAGTTCGTACATCCGGAGAAGCCAGGCAAGGTGACCGTCGCAGGCCATCCGTCTGACGACCCTGATGAAGCTACGTACCGAAGCATTCTGAAACAGGCGGGGCTAAATCGATGAGACAGTACGCCGTGATCTTTGGACAAACTAGAACCGGCTGGAGCGCACACGTGCCAGATCTTTCCGGCGTAATTGCCACAGGCGCAACCTTCGAGGAAACAGAGCAGTTGATGCGCGAAGCACTCGAGATCCATCTCGGGAGCATGCTTGAAGACGGAGATCCGATCCCGGAGCCGGTCACCCGCGTGGTTCTCATGTCGCCTTCAGTGCTCGACCATTCGCTGGCGAAGTCCGCCTGAGAGCCTGTATTGACCATTCCGCAACTTACTGACTTTTCGGAAGCATCTCTCGACGGGGCCTTCGCCTCTGTTCTTGCCGAGGCCCGTGCGGCGGCAGCCATTCCCGGCTTCGATCCCGAAACCTTCCGCCTCGACTGGCTCGGCCGCAAGCAGGGTCGACTCAAGGCCATTTCCGATGTATGGCTGAAATCTGCTCCACCTGAGGCCAAACGCCTTATCGGACAGCGCTTCAACGCCCTCAAAGAGCAGGTCGAGGCCATCTTGGCCGGGGCCGCCGCAGATCCTGCAGCGCGCCCAGCACACACCGGCCCGGCTCTGGACCTCACTCTTCCCGGCACCGCCCCGCGCATCGGCGCCGAGCACCCGCTGATCAAGACCATGGCCGAGATCGTCTCGGTCTTCGAGCGACTCGGCTACTCTGTCGCCCTTGGCCCCGAAGTAGAGTCGGACTTCTTCAACTTCGAATCCCTGAATTTCCCACCGAACCATCCCGCGCGCGACACCCAGGACACCCTCGTCGTCGCCCACCAGGCAGGGAAGCCGCTTCGCGAACGTCTTCTCATGCGCACGCATACCTCGCCCGTGCAGATCCGCTCCATGCTCGCCCAGGACCCGCCCCTGCGCACCGTTATCCCCGGCAAGGTCCATCGCAATGACGCCGCCGACGCTACGCATTCGCCCGTCTTTCACCAGGTGGAAGGCCTCTGCGTCGGCCCCGACATCACCTTCTCGGACCTGAAGGGTACGCTCGATCACGCCATGAAGGCG
Organism: uncultured Acidobacteriaceae bacterium; assembly: GCA_964243455.1. GTDB lineage: Bacteria > Acidobacteriota > Terriglobia > Terriglobales > Acidobacteriaceae > Granulicella. The sequence goes on along the minus strand of CAXTGN010000074.1, from coordinate 9,470 downwards.
CTCTTCGGCTCAGCCGTGAAAACGCGCTTTTTCCCCAGCTTCTTTCCCTTCACCGAGCCCTCCGCGGATGTCCAGATCAGCTGCCCATTCTGCGGCGGCAAAGGCTGCCGCAAGTGTAAGCACAGCGGCTGGATCGAGCTGCTCGGCTGCGGCATGGTCGACCCCAACGTCTTCCAAGCCGTCAACGGGCGTCGCATCGAGCTCGGCCGTGACCCCGTCTACGACCCTCGCAGCATCTCCGGCTTCGCCTTCGGCATGGGCGTCGACCGCATCACGATGATGAAGTACGGCATCTCCGACATCGGCCTGCTCTACGGCGGCGACATCCGCTTCCTCCAACAGTTCGCCTGAGGGCGATGCTGCAGGGCGATGAACAGGCCTCCCAGCTCCGGCTGTTCGTAAGGGGGACTGCTTCCTCGACCCTGTGTGCCTTGTTGTATGGTGGTTGCCATCCGACCGCCATGGTGCCGGAGCCTTTGCATGTTGCTTTCGCTACACAATCTCTCGTCCCTTTTCCTTCTTGCGCTGGTCCAGATGTCCAGCGGCCCCCCGCCACAGTCGCCTGGAGGGCCACCCCTGCCGTGGGCTGCTGTTTCGATCCACGTCACCGATCCTGACAGCAAAGCGGGATGGAACTCTGGCGACCAACCGGACGGAACAACCGATCGAGGCATTGACCTAAGGGGCCTGATCTCACAGGCTTATGCCTTCAGCGTGTTTCCCCTTCGCGAGGACGAAATCTCCGGTCTGCCGGATTGGGCGCGCTCGACCCGCTACGACGTCCTTGCCCGCGTCGATCCAGACGACGTGGAGGCCTTCAAGAAACTGTCCAATCTGTCCATGGAAGAGACCATCGCCACATTCACCGCTCGTCAGTACACCGGCGAGATGCTTATGTCGCAGAAGCTGCTCACCGATCGCTTTGACCTCCGGGTTCACTGGGAAGCACGAGATCGCAGCGTGTATACGCTGATGTTGGCCAAGGGTGGTTCCAAATTGAAGCCAGCTGCGGATCCGAAGCACGGCGAGCTCAACCTTTCCTCGGGCCACCTCACAGGCAAGGGCGTACCCGTTTCCTTCATCGCCAGCCTGCTCTCGCAGTCTGTAGAGCGAACCGTGCTGGACAGGACAGGGCTTACCGGCACCTTTGACTTCGACCTGCACTTTCAGCCTCAGGAAAAGGCTCCCCAACCGAACAGCAGCGATCCGGACCTCTTCACTGCGGTACAGGAACAGCTTGGGCTCAAGCTCGGAAGCGCCCGCGCCTCCGTTCCGATGCTTGTCGTGGATCACGTGCAACAGCCCACGCCGAACTGATCACCGCACCAGAGATCCTGCGCCGCAGCCCTGAACCCATGTAGGCGCGAACGTCCTTACTGGGGCGTTCTCGCTCCCGGCACACTCATCGGTGCGGAACGCCGCGCGGTTGTCTGCACCACGACGCGCGTGTCCTTCCGCAGGGTCGTCTCATCCCCGCGTTTGATCCATCGGTTCCACACCGAGATCGCCGTTCCGTAATAGCCGATACCGGCAGCGACGTTTCTCCACCCGCCTGCGGTCCCAACGATAAACCCCAGCACGCCGAGGCTGTTCGACGCCACCGCATCCTTGCCAAACCCATTGTCGCCACGATCTCTGTCGAGTGGGCGGGCCGCCAGTGCAAACAGCAACACCGGGACCGCGAGCCTGTCCTTGGGCTTGGGCGTCACCTTGCCTTCGCGATCCAGCGCCAGGTTGGAACCCCCTACGGCATCGATGCCTGCAAGGCTCGTCTGCACGTCCTGCGGCACGGGGCTACCTGGAAACGTCAACTGCCGAAATCCAAAGCGAAGATCGCCTGCGCGGCCAAACCGGCGCGCCGGACGGGCCCGCGTCACCTCGCCTTCCAGAACCGCCCCTTGTGGGACCTCGATCTCGCCCGTGCTCGTATCCCTGAAAGGCCGCGCCACCACGGCATGAATGGCATCCCCCACATGGGTTTTCCGGGAAGTCACGGTCTCGGACAGGTACGCTTCCAGGGTCCAGGTGTGTGAAGGATCGGTCTGCGAAGGCTGAGGATTCGAACTGGCCGCGACCACCGGGGTTTCATGGGGGACCACGATCTGTGGCACATCTGTTCCGGCCGTCGTCTCCACCGTCCAGACCGTGCCCGCGACGATCCGCTGCGGATGGTATGGCAGCTGCGAATACAGCAGATCCTTCAAACGGTCCGTCTTTCCAGGAGCAGTGATCAGCCGAACGCGATCTTTCACGAGCCCCACGCCCGTATGGAACTCGCGCCGGATGAAGCCGCCTTTGGACGGAGGCGGAGGCGTCAGCTGCAGCACCGGGGCACCATCCGATGCTGTCCCCAGCGGAAGGGGCATCGACGTCCCGTCCGGCAGAATGACCTCGCGGAACTGAACGACGGGATGAGAGAAGGGCGTAAAATCACCCCGCAGACGTGCCTGCAGCCGGTGCGGCTTGTCAGCAAGCAGGCCGACAATGCTTCCACGGACATGAGTTCCCGCGGGAAATACCTGTTCGTTGTCCGCGTAGGTCGGGTACACAAGCGTGCCTTCCACTGCCTGCCCGAGTCGCATAGGTGTCGTCCGCGTCTCCTGTATCCAAAGAGGGGTCCCGGCAGGCATTGCGCCTGTAGGGGGGAGAGAACCGCCCTGGCCCAGAGTTTGTAGAGCAAGCACCATGGATAAGAGCAGACCGTGCGCCATGATGCATTCTGCCCCGGCTGACCTTAAGTCAGCCTGAACCGGGCAGGCTCAGCTGAGAGCCGGGCCGCGAGTTCTCATCATGCGGCTAGTCCCCCCGGACCATCGGACAGCGGCTGTCTCGAACTGCCTGAAGTTCAAGAGCGGCTAACGCTGTAAGCTGCTGTTCCGGGTACCGCCCGCCGCAAGAAACGCCGCGCTCGCGGTCAGCCGTACCTGTAGCTTGTCGTCCGACATCAACGGATAAAGGGCACTTTGCACGTCCGGTCCAGGGAACTTCGCCAGCGCCTCGGCCGCGGCGATGCGCGCTCCCGCGTCCTTGGTCTTGGTGGCCACGATCAACGCCTTCTGTACGGACGCAGTATGCACCTTGGCCAGCTGTTCAATCGCGGTCACCTGGGGCGAGGCGCCCGGTGTTCCCTTCAGATATCCATAGGCGCCCATGCCCATCCCAACCGGTGGGACAAAGATAGTCAGGCTCTGCATCACGGCGATCTTCGCCAGGGCCTCGGGGCTGTGCAGCGTACGTGTCGCATTGTGCTCGCTGCGTTTCAGAAACGAGTAATCACTGGCACGCTCGCCTTCCGCCGTCGCAGTCAACATATCTTCTCCGGCCGTGTCATGCAGCGCCCACAAGGTGCTCGCCGCCGTGAAGCTGAGCTTGGGGTCATTACTCCCCAGCATGTCCCGCAGGTCCTCCCGGAACACCGTGTGCGGCCCGCGATCCCTGTCCATCTGTCCTGCCGCGACGATCGCTGCCAGACGCACGTCGATATCCGCGTTGTCGTCGTTCATCACACCCTGAACCATGCCTTCTGCCCTCACATTGCCGCCCAGGAGCGAGAGCGCCGACAACGCCGCAATCCGGGTGTCTACCTTCTTCGAGCTCAGGTTGTCCTGCAACAGCGTCCAGGCCTCGCCACTCCGGTCTACTGGAGCGAGTTTGGCCGCTCCCACCACCCGGGCGTCGTCATTGCCGGACTGCCCCCACCCGCCCGGCGCGGCCGCCAGCGCCGCACAGAACACAACCGCCAAAGCTTTCTTCATCAACTGCCACTCCCCCACGGACCCGCCTTGATGGTGTCTGGAAAGCTCGAAAATACCATGCTCAGCCGGGTCCTGATCCCTTTCTCCTGGGAACCCGGCGCCGCTCGGCTCGATGCACCAAAGTCGCGATTACCATGGAGGCACATGCGCCTTCAATCGACGCTTTGCTGCCTTTCCATAACGCTTCTCGTCGCAACGGCCAACGCGCAGGGGCACCCACGTGACCACGAGATCTCCGACAGCGATACCCGCGCCTGGTGGCACATCACTGAAGACCTCTCGGGCGACAGCATGGAAGGCCGCGACACCGGCACGGCCGCCTACGAGCGAGCCGCCGAGTACGTAGCGAAACGCTTCGCCGCCGCGGGCCTGAAACCCGCAGGCGACAATGGCACCTACCTCCAGACCGTTCCCATGCACCAGATCGATCTCACACCCGAGGGCACGGGCTTCGTCGTCCATCGGACGAGCGGACCCGACCTCCCGCTCAGCTTTCTGCGCGACATCACCCTCACGCCCGCCGCAGAGATGCCCACGGCAAGCTCAGGCCGCCTCACGTTCCGCGGCTACTGTGGCGCGGATGCCATGAACGACGTAGCAGGCAAAATCGTGCTCTGCTTCGGCACACAACGCGCCGGTCTGCCCACGGGCGCGGAACGCCTCGCCAACGCACGCGGCGGTCACGCCGCGGGCCTGATCAACATTGACGACCCCTACTTCACCATAGAGCCCCCGCGCTGGCCCTATGCCTACGCCCGCTCGGTCACGCTCGCCGACCCGGCAGCACCCGCGAAGAAGCCCGCCCAGACCAACCCCATGCTGCCGCCCATGCGGCTCAGCGCGGCCGCCTTTACCCGCCTGCTGGAGGGCTCAGGACGAGACGCCGCAGCGATCCTGAAGACCGGCGGTGCCAAGCAGCCAATCACCAGTTTCGACCTCGCCGCGACGCTCGATGTCACGCTGCATACGGCCGCCAGGGACATCCGCTCGCCCAATGTCCTCGGCATCCTGCCCGGCTCCGACCCTGCCCTGCGCGATCAGTACGTTGTCGTCGCCGCGCATCTTGACGGCTACGGTTTCGGCACACCGGTCGAAGGAGACAATCTTTACAACGGCGCCCTCGACGACGCGGCTTACGTCGCCCTGCTTATCCAGATGGCCGACAACCTCCGTGACGGCCGCCAACGCCATGCCGTCGAGACGATCGGGATCCCCACCGGCACCTACACCGGCGTCACCCTGGCCGCCCCGAAGCGTTCGATCCTGTTCTGCGCCTTCACCGGCGAGGAAAAAGGCCTGCTCGGCTCCACATGGTTCGTCACGCACCCCACCGTGCCGCTGGCCCAAATGGCAGCGGACATCAATCTCGACCAGCTCCGCCCGCTCTTCCCGCTGAAGACCCTTACCGCGCTTGCCGTCCACGACACTACGCTCGGGGAGACCGCGGCAAAGGTCGGTACCATCGATAAAATCCAGATCCGCGAAGACCGCGAACCCGAACGTGGCCTGCTCCGCCGCGCTGACCACTACCCGTTCCTGAAAGCAGGCGTCCCCGCCATCGGCTTCGTCTTCGGCTTCGACCCCGGCACGGACGAGGAACGCCGCTATCGCTACTGGTACCAGGTCCAGTACCACCGCCCGCAGGACGATCTCACCCAGCCCATCGACTTCGGGGCCGCGCTCAAATTTAACGTCTTCTTCTATCGCTTTGTTGAAACAGTAGCGAACGACCCGGAACGCCCAAAGATCCTGCCCGGTGCTCACTTCTGACAAGACTGTTTCGCTTCTCTTTCTTATCATTCCCCGAACGGGGAACCTGCTTATCTCGCGCCAGGCGCTCCGATAGCCTATTGCCCCGGCCCCGCAGGCACCATCACCGCACCCGGATCCACCTTGGGAATCCCGAAATGCCCGCCAAGGCGCACCAGATCCAGCGGTCGCAGCATGCCGGAGATCTCGATCACGTTCATCTGCTTCGGCGCCCGGATCAGGACCGCCACATCGTCGATCTCCGCCCCGCGGAAATGCAGCCACAGATCGGTGATCGGCTTTATCGGCGACGCCTGCTCCCGCGGGCTCACATTTGCCTCGACCAGATGCTTCCAGCCCGCGGCGTTGTACGACGCGCGCAAGGCTTGCAACGCCTCCGGCACGTAAAACGCCGGCTCCCGGTACCTGTAGTTCTGCACCGTAACCGCATTCAGTCCTACAGCCTGCTGCCCAAGGATCCCCTGCAGCATGTCGCGGTCAAAGGTGAAAGCTGTGTGCGATCCCGGCTGCGAGGTCAGCCCAGCAATCGCCTGGGGCACACCCAACGGCTCAAACGGTGATCCTCCCGCAGCGGGCCTAGCTGGCCCCGGCGCATAGGCCGGAGGCGGACCCGAACGCGGCGGTGGCGGGCCGTCGGCATATTGCGCCTGCGCACTCGCCGCAGACACGGCAAAGAACAAACCAAGGACCCGCGAGAGCGACACAGAACGGCTCATACAGCCTTAGACCACAGCGCGAACCGCAAAGTTGCGTTCCGGCCCCGGGGAGGAGCGCCGCTTTCACCTTGTCATCCCGTAGCGAAGCGAAGGGATCTGCTTTTGGCCTTGTCATCCCGCAGGGATCTGCTTGGCCTTGGCATCCGCAAGAACTCGCTTTGGCCTTGTCATCCCGCCGGGATCCGCTTTGGCCTTGCATCCGCAAGGACTCGCTTTGGCCTGTCATCCCGCAGGGATCTGCTTCTCGCTACTGCGGCGCCCGCGGCGCAAAGTACCCCTTACGCGCATGAACCTGGTATCGCTGGTCCAAGGCCACCAGGTAGATCGTCCGGAACGCTCCATCCTGCTTGAAGTCCGCCGGCACATACTCCAGCGCATACTGTGAGCGCAGCTCCTGCTCGATGTTCGCGAACCCGATCGCCATCTCCTCCATCCGCGTCGGGAAAAACGCTCGTCCACCCGTCGCGTCGGCGATCTGTTGCAGCACGTCGTCGCCCTTGTCTTTGCTGGGGCCCACGTTCGTGGAAATCGTATAAATGATCGTCTCCGCGCGCTGGCACATCTTGATCGCATCCGCCTCGTGGGAGCGGCTGTAATCGTCATCGCCATCGGAGACCAGCACCAGCGCACGCCGTACCGGCTGCTCGTCCTTCAGCGTCAGCATCTGGTCGCGGCACGTCTTGTACAGCCCATCGAACAGCGATGTGCCGCCGCCCGGCCGCAGCTTGTGAATGCCCGTATCCAGCAGGTCAATCCGGTTCGTGTAGTCCTGCGAGATGTCCGTCTGGACGTCAAACCCTTCCACAAACGCGCGGTCCATCGGCCGCAGGATCTGCAGCAAGAAGTCAACCGCCGCCTGCTGCTCGAACTCAAACCGCGAACGGATCGAGTTCGACGTATCCAGCATCAGGCCCACGCGCAGCGGCAGGTTGGTCTCCTGCCGAAAGTGCACCACGCGCTCCGGCGGCCGTCGGTCATCCAGCAACCCGAAGTTCTGCTGCTGCAGGTTGGTGATGAACTTGCCCTTGCTGTCCGTCACCGTGAAAACCAGGTTCACCTCTCGGCTGAACACCTGGATGGTGGGTGCCTGCGTCGGCGGTGGCGCGGACTCATCACGGGGCGTCAAGGCCGGGTTGGTCGTCTGGGCCGGCTGCTGCGTTGGTTGCTGGGCCGGCTGCTGTGTCGTGGGCGTGGTCCCCTGCGCAGCCGGACTCGGCGCAGGCGCGGTCTGCTGCTGCGCCCCTGCGTTGAGTCGGCAAAAGGACAAGGCAAGCCCGACAGCAAAGGCGGCAAAACGGTTTGGGGCAGTGACGACGTTCATTTCGCCTTGATTTTAGCAACTCGCGATGCCCGCTGGCCTTTGGCGATCGCCTCGGCGCCTGCCGGCCGAACCTTCGCCAGGAAGCTTTCCAACTCTTCCGGCAGCGGCGCCCTCAGGTCCAACGCCTTTCCCGTCCGCGGATGCCGCAACTCCAGCTCCGCAGCATGCAGAAAATTTCTGTCCAGCGTGCGCTCCGGCGCATCGCCCGCGGGGTCGTCCGTGCGTCGCAGCTTGCCCGGCGCGCCATACAGCACATCCCCGGCCACCGCATGGCCCAGCGAGGCCAGATGCACGCGGATCTGGTGCGTGCGGCCCGTCTCGATATGCACTTCCACCAACGTGAAAACGCCATACGGTCCCGGCGCCTCCTTGCTCCCGAGCCGCTCCAGCACGCTCCAATGACTCACGGCCGGCCTCGCCCCGCTCTCCACGCTGCGCCGGGTCGTCATGCGCGTGCGCCGCACCGGGTCACGACCAATCGGCAGATCCACCGTGCCCTCATCCTTGGCCATGCTGCCGTGCACCAGCGCCACGTACACCTTACGCAGCGACCGCGACTGGAACATCTCCGCCAGCCTGCGATGGGTCACGTCATTCTTTGCTACCAGGATTAATCCGCTGGTGTCCTTATCCAGCCGGTGCACGATCCCCGGCCGCAACTCGCCGCCTTCACCCGAAAGCTCCTTCTGGAAGTGAAACAGCAAGGCATTCACCAGCGTCCCGCGATTGTGCTCCGCATCTCCCGCACCCGCATGCACGTTCATGTCCGCCGGCTTATCAATCGCCGCAAGATCTCCATCTTCGTACACGATGTTCAGCGGAATATCTTCCGGTTCCGCCCGCAGCGGCGCCGGTTGAGGCTCGCCCTCGATCTCCAGGTGCTCCCCGCCCTCCAGCTTCAGGCTGGCCTTAGCCGGCTTGCCTTCAACGCGCACCTGCCCATTCTCAATCAGCAGCTGCACGCGCGCCCGGCTAATCTCCGGCAGCGCCTTGGCCAGGTACGCATCCAGTCGCTTGCCTTTGGCCAGGGGATCGGCCACGAAGCTGCGCACGCCATCCTCTGCCTCCAGGTCATCCAGCACCGGAATCTCGACTTCCGGAGATGGGTCTTCGGTAAGCCCTGACGGCCCGTTCACCACCTCGGTGACCGCCGCGGCTGGGCCGGACTCTTCAGCCACCTTGCGCGCCGTCTCCGCCTCGCGAACGGCGTCCCGATGCACCCTGTACTCATGCTTCACGGTCTGCCGCCGTTTGCCCTTCTTGATCATGTTTTTCGATGGCATCAGCGAACGCTCCTCAACTGTTGTCTCATGTCTCGGTGCCTCCGGCATGGTTTTACAGACCTCTCACACGCGCATCGGCAAACACCCACAGCAAAGCTCCAGCCAACACGGCCGCCAACGCCACAAACTGCCCCCGCTCCAGCGGCAGCGTGGAAGCGATGTCGAGTGGCAGGGAAAGCATGTCCAATCCAAAGGCCGTCAACCCGCCCAGCATCATCCCCAATGCGGCCACGCGCCCCGGGGGTAGATTCCTCTGTAGAGCGAGCCAAAGCACCGCCCCCAGCACCAGCGACAGCGCGATGCCATACAGGGACACAGGCAACAGCCGTACCGTCTGATCGGTGCCGCCACGAGACAAAGGCATGCCCGGCTCCGATCCATCCGCCCAGTGCCCCAGTTCCAGAAAGGCCGCGAGCACAGCCCCGCTGGGGGCAAACACATCCAGCACCGTCACCACGGGCAGACGCTTGCGCCGTAGATACATCCACGTCACAAGGGCAGCGGCAGCCATCCCCGCAAACGTCAGCGATGGCAGGCTCAGTACCAGCAACGGATACTTCGCAAACGCCCTCGGATCGCTCAGCCCCAGCCGCAACCGGGCAGCCACAACACAGCTCGCGATGGC
>CAXTGN010000073.1:5784-14380 GCA_964243455.1 uncultured Acidobacteriaceae bacterium | reverse complement strand
TGATCTTGCGGGTCGCCCCGGCGGGCAGACCTCCCGGCCGTGGAGCCAGCGCCATCACACCGCCGACAGGCAACAGAAACAAGGCTCGCAGTGGCAAGCCAAGATACGCAGCGGCGATTGCCCTCGCTACCTCCCGCGCCAGCACGGCCAAGACCAGCGCCAGCCACAGGGCCACGCCGCGCAGAATGCTTCCTGTGGTCACAGCCGAATAGCCGGCCGCCAGCGCAAAAAGCACCACTAACGAGATGTGCACGCGCACCTGCACGCCGAGCCATCGTCCTGCGGGTACCGAAAAGTGAAGCACACCTAGATTGTAGGGCTCAGGCAATCTGCGCTCGCTATCGCCCTACGTTCCAGCCTCTTCTTCGTGCCTCAGCCCCCCTGCTCGCCTCTGCCTCTGTCTCTGCCTTTGCCTTTGTCTTTGTCTCTCTTGCTTGTCATTCCCCGCACGGGGAACCTGCTTTAGCCTTTGCCTTTGTCTTTGCCTTTCTTGCTTGTCATTCCCCGCACGGGGAGCCTGCTTTGCCACCTACAACCGCTATCCTCAGAAAGCAATGCGCGTCATCGCCGGCCAATTCCGCTCACGAGTCCTCGTGACCCTCCAGGAAACGCCACAAGACCCACCAGTGATCGCCTGCGCGAGACGCTCTTCAACGTTCTCGGTCCCCGCATCGCCACGGCGCACTTCGCCGATCTCTACGCCGGTTCCGGCGCCGTAGGCATCGAGGCACTGAGCCGCGGAGCCGTCTCCTGTCTTTTTGCCGAGCGCGGCCCGGCAGCCGTGACGGCGATCCGAAAAAACCTCGAAACCCTCGGGCTCGCGCGTCAGGCATCCCTCGACACACGCTCCGTCGCGCGAGCCCTCACGGACGCAGTTGGAAACCGGCGCCGCTTCGACCTGGTCTTTCTCGATCCCCCGTACGAGGCCTTCGCCGACTACAACGCCACACTCGGCTACCTCGCGCAGCAACACGACACTCTGCTGGCAAGCGAAGCCCTCGTCATCGCCGAACACGCCAAACGAACTCTCTTACCCGAGCGCTTCGGTTCGCTCGTCCGGGGGCGCGTTCTGGAACAGGGAGACGCCGCACTTAGCTTCTATGCCGTCGCCTTTTCCGAACCCGTCGAAGGCTGATAGCCGCCGCCCTGGTGCAATCCTGTCCGCAGGTCCAGTATGAAGGGCCTCTCCGTGTCCGTAAACATCTCCCACCCGGTCCCATGCAGCACTTCGCCTTCGGCAGTCCCCAGCGTCACGCCCTCCCAGCTCAGCCGGCCCGTGCGCCAGCGCACCCCTTCGGCTCCAATCGCCAGAACATCATGGAAGCCGGCCAGCAGAAGCAGACCGTGCTCCGGCAGGGCGAGCAGAGCGGCCACGGGCCGCTGTTCCAGCAGTTCGCAGCCGTCGGGCCTCCGCGTGTCGACCCGGTAGCCATACCCTCCGGCGACCGCAACCATGTGATCCGGATGCGGACTGGACCACACCCCGGAAGGCAGGGAAGGATCCCGAAAACCCAGTGCGCACGTCGCCAGAAAGCTGCCACCCTCTGCGGGCTTCACGTTAACCAGTAACGCCCCGCGATTCAGCGCGTCTTCCTCGCCGGGTACCCGCTGGGGATAGACGAACTGGCGCGCCGGCGCAATCAGGGGCGCCTTTGCGAGCACCTCGGCCGACCAGCTGCGCGGAAAGGCCTCACGGCCCCCGCTGCCACTCATCGCAGATGCTCCCATCCGCCTGGCGCCAGGGGACCACGCTTGCCGAGGGCATCGACCAGCGTGACACGCGGTCGTCCGCGCTTCCGCGCCACGATGGTCCCGATCTCTGTCACAGGCACAGCCCCCACGGCTTGCCGCATCTTGCCTCCCTCGCGAACGGTAAAGAGAAGCTCGTAGTCTTCGCCACCATGCAGAGCCACATTCAGCGCCGCCGAAGGGTTCATCCCGGAGAGCAACGGGTGCAGCGGAAGCCGCGACGCCTCAATCTCGGCAGCCACCCCCGACGCCTCGCATAGATGATGCAGATCGGTCGAAAGCCCGTCACTCAGATCGAGCGCGGCCGTAGCCGCCCCGCCGCGCAGCAATCGCTGGCCGGTATCGAGCCGAGGCTCAGGAAAGAAGTGCGGCTCCACCTTCGCGTTTTCGAAAACAGATGCCCCGCCCTTTTTGCTTGTCATTCCCCGAACGGGAAACCTGCTTTCTGCACCCCTCCCGTCGCCCCGCCTCAGGCTGTCAAGCTGCGCCGCCGCGCCGCCCAAAGCGCCGGTCACAAACAGGCGGTCGCCAACTCGCGCCCCATCCCGCCGCAAGGCCCGTCCCTGCGGCACCGCCCCGAGCAGCACAATATCCAGCAGCACCTGCTCGCCAGGAGCCTCGGATGTATCGCCACCGGCCAGCGGCACGGGCGCCCGGTTGGCCAGCGCCAGAAGCCCGTCCAGAAAACCGTCCAACCAGGCAACATTCCGCGCCAGCGAGCGCGGCAGCGCGAGTGACAGAAAGGCCGCCACCGGCCGTGCTCCCATCGCCGCCAAATCGCTGAGACCTCGCGCCAGCGCACGATGACCGATCGATTCCGGGCTGTGCCAGTCCCGCCGGAAATGCCGGCCCTCCAGGGAGAAATCGGTGGTCACCACGATCTCTTCACCGGGCCTGGGCCGCAGAATGGCGCAATCGTCTCCGATCCCAAGGCGCAGTTCCCTCTGATTCCGAGACTTTATGCGGGCAGCCCGGTTTCCAATGGCGCGGATCACCTCCAGCTCGCCGCCTTTGCGACGTTCACGGCTCCTTCGCTGGTTTGGCTGCTCTGCTGCCGAAATCATAGGACCAGAATAGCGTTGCGGTCAGGCGAACTGCTCGATGAACAATGACTTGAGATCGGAATGAAAAAGACGAATCGCCATTTGTAGATACCATTCCGCTCCGTTACCATAGTCACGTGGTCCTTAACGGCCTGCGCTTCCATCCTGTGGTTAGGCGCTCAACTCCTTCGCGGTTCGGCCATCTCGAGAGATGGCGTCGAAGTTGCACCAGCCCGGGCTAGATATGGATTCATGCGAAAGCGCTACATCGTTTATGTAACTCGATCGGAAACCGGCGAGGCGGATCGTGTTTCGATCCCCATGCGCTACGTGTATGTCTTTGTGGCCTCCGCTCTGGTCGGCATGTTCACCATTGCAGGGTTAGCTGGTTCCTACGGCAGAATGCTGGCGAAAACGGAGACCACCAACCACCTCCGGCACGAACTTGCCCAGAGTCGCAGTGATTATGCGCATCTTGAGGTGACGGCGCATGAACGCGACGTACAGGCGGCCAGCCTCGGTTCGCTTGCCACGGAAGTGTCCGCGATCTATGGACTTACCGCCGGAAAGCTGACCTTCGCGCACGGGCACGCGTTGCACTCCAGCAAGGCGGCGGCCAATGTCGGCGCAGCCCGGGCGGCCTTGAAGGACGACACAAGTTTCAATGATGACAGCTACTACAAGTCGCTGGACACGTTTTACGCCCTGCGCAATACGGCTCATGCGGGGATCACGCCGCCGTCCCAGGCCGTCAACGCCAGCCTTGGGGCTCGTGGCGCTTTAGGTGAGCTTGCCGGCGGGCTGGACCTCGGTACGACCCTCTCGGGGGCCAACATCCCCGATATGTGGCCCATTCTGGGGCCGATCAACTCCGGTTTCGGCCAACGTGAGGACCCCGTGCTGGGCTTCGGAACGGGCGAGTTCCACAAGGGCATCGACATTGGCTCGCCGAACGGCACACCTGTTCACGCACCGGCAGCAGGTCGTGTGTTGAAGGCTGGGCTTGGCACGGGATATGGCAACGAGATTGAAGTCGACCATGGAAACGGGATTGTTACCGTATATGGCCACCTGTCCGGCTTCAATGTGACAGCGGGTCAGCAGGTTGTGAAGGGCGAAGTGATCGGCTATGTTGGTCATACTGGGAGGGTTACGGGGCCGCACCTCCATTACGAGGTTCAGGTTCGTGGTATTGCCGTGAATCCTCATAAGTATCTGCGTTCCACGATGGCCGACCTTGGCGGGGGCGGCGCCGCAGGCTCCTAACAGGCCGTTTTCATCAGATCTGGTCTCCAAAAACGATGATGGGCAATCGTTTGCAGATAGGCTGAATGCACTTTCTGCACTTGACCTCGTATCGCAAATCGCAATAGACTCATTGCACATTGCAATCGCGCGCATGAAGCTTAGCCAAAAACTCGGGTACCTACGGGAGATAGAAGGAAGCCTCCGCGGTCTTGGCAGGGCGCTCACGCAAGGGGAACTGGTGCGGGCACTGCGGGATGAGCTCCGGGAGTCCCTGAGCCAAAGCTACCTATCCCAGATCGAGTCCGGGACGCGTCCTCACCTGACGAACACCTCGCGCATGCTGCTGGCGCGCTTCTTCAAGGTGCACCCCGGATACCTGGTCGACGACCCCGAGGGGTACCACGCGGAGTTGCTGTCGGACGCTCGCCTAAGCGAAGACAAGCTGGACACCTGGCTGATCGGCGGGGCGGAGCGGTTTCGCAAGGATCCAGAGCTTCGGCGAGCTTTGCTGTCGGTGGCCAAGCATGAGGATTCGCGTCGCTGCCTGCTTTTGCTGGAAAGTGTGATCGAGACGCCGCAGTTGGCCACGCGTCTTTCCGAACTTCTTCGGCCCTACGGGTACCGGGGCGCAGCGGAGGCGAGCACGCCTTCGCCCAAGCTGTCGACGTCGCTGCATGGTAAAGACCTCTCCTTACACGGAGGCACACAATGAGTGCTATCGCCCACTTCGATTGGAACGTCCTCTATCTCACCTGCTTCGGTGTCGGGCTCGCTTTAAGCCTGCTCGCCTTCGCGGGCGGCTTCCTGCATCTGCATATCGGTCACTGGCACTTCGGCGGTCACGGCCAACTGGTCAGCAAGGCCGGCTTTCATGGTCATCCCACGGCCCAAATGGCGCCTGTGAACGGCTTCACGGTTGTGGCGTTTCTGTGCTGGTTCGGCGGAACGGGCTACCTGCTTACCCATGGTGGCATGCTGGCCTGGGTTCTTGTGCTTGGCCTTTCGGTGCTAAGCGGCCTGGCGGGGGCGGGGCTGGTCTTCTGGTTTCTTGCCAAAGTGCTTCTGCCACGCGAGCGCACGCTGGAGCCGGAAGATACGCCCATGGTGGGTGTGCTCGGTCGTGTGAGCTCCCCCGTCTTCGCGCATGGCGTGGGGGAGATGCTGTACACGCAGAACGGCGCGCGGCGCTCCATGCCGATCTGCTCCGAAGACGGTGCGCCCATCAGCCGAAATGCCGAGGTCGTCGTGCTGCGGTATCAGCGGGGCATCGGTTATGTGCGCCGCTGGGATGAACTGCAGCATAGTTTGATGGGTGACGACGCACCCGCCGCCCGCAATGCGGAATAGAAAGAGTTGCTCTACCGCACCTGATCGCAGAGGTACGGTCCGCACGGAACGCAACACCACAAGACAGTACGCAGGAACCCTCTTGGGAGAGAGGAGTCCATGTCACACAACCAATACTTCGTCGTTGTAGGACTCATTGTTGTTATCACGCTGGTCCTGATGGGCACGCTGGCTCGCCTGTTCCGCAAGGCCGGCCCGAACGAAGCTCTGATCGTCTATGGCATGCGCGGGCAGCGCGTCGTAAAAGGGCACGGGACGTTTCTCTTCCCGATGGTCGAGCATGCGCGATTGCTTTCCCTTGAGCTGATGAGCTTTGACGTCGCGCCGCAGCAGGACCTGTACACCAAGCAGGGCGTGGCTGTGACCGTTGAGGCTGTAGCGCAGATCAAGGTGCGCTCCGATGCGGAGTCGATCATGACCTCCGCCGAGCAGTTCCTGTCCAAGACGCCGGCGGAACGCGAGGGCCTGATCCGCCTGGTGATGGAAGGCCATCTGCGCGGCATCATCGGCCAGCTTACGGTGGAACAGATTGTGAAGGAGCCCGAGATGGTAGGGGAGCGCATGCGCGCGACCTGCTCGGACGACCTGAGCAAGATGGGCCTGGAAGTCGTGAGCTTCACGATCAAAGAGGTCCGTGACAAGAACGAGTACATCACCAACATGGGCCGTCCGGACATTGCGCGCATTCGCCGCGACGCGGAGATTGCGTCCGCAGAAGCCGAGCGTGACACGGCCATCCGGCGGGCCATTGCCCTGCGCGAAGCTGCCGTGGCAAAGGCCGCAGCGGACCAGGAGCGTGTGCTCGCAGAGACCATGTCGCTGGGCAAACAGGCTGAGGCACAGCGTGACCTCGACATCCAGAAGGCAACCTTCGCCGAGCAGTCCCGTCGTCAGCAGGCCCAGGCGGATAAGGCCTATGAACTGCAAACCAATGTCATGCAACAGCAGGTCATCGCCGAGCAAGTCAAAGTGCAGCAGGTGGAAAAGGAGGCACAGGTCAAGGTTCAGGAGGCCGAGATCCAGCGCAACGAGCGTGAACTGATCGCGACGGTGTTGAAGCGCTCTGAGATCGACAAGAAGCGCATTGAAAACATGGCCAATGCGGAGCGTGCGCGTCTGATCGCCGAAGCCGAGGGCCGTGCGCAGGCGATTCGCACGCAGGGCGAGGCGGAAGCCTCCATCATTTTCCAGAAGGGCGAGGCCGAAGCCAAGGCGATGAACGTGAAGGCGGAGGCCTATCAGGGGTGGACGCAGGCTGCCGTTGTGGACAAGCTGATCACCAACATGGCCGAGGTGGTTCGTGCCATGGCGGAGCCTCTGTCCAAGGTCGACAAGGTGACGATCATCTCGACGGGAGATGGCGAGGGCGTAGGGGCGAGCAAACTTACGGGCGACATCACGAAGATCGCAGCACAGGTCCCTGCGTTATTCGAGGCGTTGAGTGGCATGAAGATGAGCGACTTGATGAGCAACGTGAAGCCTATGTCGCCAAGAACCGATGCCAATGCCAACCATGCGGCTCCCGTAACGCTGGATGGCAACCCACCCAAGGCTAACTGAACAATGGCCCGTATGCCCGCTCGGCGGTTGCTGCCAGAGCGGGCACACGATGGCGGATGAAAGGAGATCAGCATGGCGCTCATGGAACGTGTGGCCACCCTGCTTCGCGCGAATGTTCACGATCTGGTGACACGCGCAGAAGACCCCGAAAAGATGCTCAAGCAGTTCGTGCTCGACATGGAAAATCAGCTGCTTCAAGTGAAGACGCAGGTAGCCATCGCGCTGGCCGATCAACATGTACTGGAGGGGAAGACCCAGGAACAGGAGGAGGTCGTTGCTGGATGGCACCGTAAGGCCGAACTGGCGGTGAATAAGGGTGACGATTTGCTGGCCCGGGCTGCCCTGGAACGTGCCTTGGGCCAGGAGAAATCGCTGGAGGCGCTGCGGGCGCAAGCTTCTGATCAGGCGGCCGAGGCCGAGGCACTGCGCGTGACCTACACCAAGCTACAGGGGAAGCTCGCGGAGACGCAGGCAAGCTGCGAAGTGTTGGTCGCCCAGCATCGCCGTGCGCGCATGAAGAGGGGTGCAATCCAGGCCCAAGCTGCTGCAGAGGGCCGTACACAAAGTGGGTCGCGTTCCCGTGCGGTCAATCGGATGGAAGCCCTGGTCGGGGAAACGCGAGCGCAGAACCATGGCGCCGCATCGGTGCTGTCGCCGGACTCGCTGGAGGACCGGCTGGCGCAACTGGAGAGGGACGACCGCGTCGAACAGCTCTTGTCCGAGCTGAAGAGCAAGCAACAACGCTTGCTTCCGACCGGGTAGAAGCAGGGGTGCCAGAGCGTCAGGGCTTATTTTGCTGCAGCGCCGTTCTGTACGCCGTGTGGAAGCTGTTCACGCAGGTCGTGCCGGCTTTGTTCTTCGAGTCTT
Organism: uncultured Acidobacteriaceae bacterium; assembly: GCA_964243455.1. Taxonomy (GTDB): domain Bacteria; phylum Acidobacteriota; class Terriglobia; order Terriglobales; family Acidobacteriaceae; genus Granulicella. Next base: position 6,566 of record CAXTGN010000073.1, on the reverse strand, counting down.
CCGTCTTGGTGGAATAGAACGGTGTGTCGGCATCCTTGAAGAAGGCCCTCATCGCAATTGTTGATTCGAAGGACATGCTGTAGCCGTAACTCGTGTTTTTTCCATCATCGTCTGTCTTCTGGGTGTCACGGCCTTCGTGTTGCCGAGTCTTTTCGAAACGCAGGGTGATCTCGGCGAGTTGGGGATCGCTCACGATCTTGAACTGGCCCCACGACGCGAGAGCCTCCGCGGCACCCTTTTCTACGCCGGGCGTCCGGGTGTCGTTGATGATGGCGACGGTCTTTGCGGCAAAGACACCCGTTGGAAAGGCATCTTTCGGAGACTGCGTCGTCCCTGGCAGGACGAGGAAGCTAAAGAGCAAAAACACGAGGGTGCACAGGCGTTTCATAGGGGGTCGACCTCAGCTTTTCAGCAGCGTAACAGCTTGTCCGCCAGTCGAGAAAATGCTCATCCTGCAAGGGTCCAAAGGTCGCTCGAAGGGTGGCAGGACTGCCTGCCGGTACACTCACGTTTGTACAGATGCGAACCGTCAACGCAGTTCGGTATATCACCTCGTTACGAGAGGGTGGATCGCTCCCTGCTCTTGTGGAAGCCGACGATGGCAGACGGTATGTTGTGAAGCTTCGGGGCGCAGGGCAAGGTGCGCGGGCTCTTGCCGCGGAGGTCTTTACCGGTGAGATGGCCCGTCTTCTCGGGCTGCCCGTGCCGGAGCTTGCGTTCGTGCATCTCGATGCAGCGTTCGGCGGGCAGGAGCCGGAACCGGATAGCCAGGATTTGTTCAA
>CAXTGN010000073.1:2938-5774 GCA_964243455.1 uncultured Acidobacteriaceae bacterium | reverse complement strand
GTGGGCTGAACATAGGGCTGGAGTTTCTGCCGGAGGCTACCGTGTTCGATCCCGCGAGCGGCGATATTGCGGACCCGGGTATTGCCTCGCGCACGGTGTGGCTGGATGCCTTCACGCTGAACATCGACCGCACGCCTCGAAACGCGAATCTGCTGGTCTGTCGAGAAAAGCTTTGGCTGATTGACCACGGTGCGTCCCTCTACTTCCACCATCACTGGCCTGCTGCAGGCGAAAAGATTCGATCGCCATTCCCTGCGATACGTGATCACATCCTGCTGCCCTGGGCGACGGAGTTACCAGCCGCCCGCGCTCACGCGCAGGGGCAGCTTACTGGCGACCGGCTGCAGGAGGTGATTGCGCTTGCCCCAGATGATTGGTTGGTGCGGGAAGGGGAAGAGCTAACGGCCGAGCAGGCGCGGCAGGGATACCAGCAGTTCTTCACGGAGCGCCTGAAGCACTCCGTCCTATTCGAAGAGGAGATTGTCCGTGCGCGAAGCTAAGGCCTATAGTTATGCCGTTCTTCGCGTGGTGCCGCGCGTTGACCGGGACGAATTCATCAACGCCGGCGTGATTTTGTTTTCTCAGGAATATAAGTACCTGGCGGCGTGGGTACAGCTCGACGAGGCTCGGCTGCGAGCGCTTGCACCCCATGCCGATGTTTCTGCGATCACTCGGCATCTGGGCGTTGTTCCCAGGATCTGTGCCGGCGACCCAGAAGCCGGCCCGATCGCGACGCTACCGCAAAAGGATCGGTTTCACTGGCTGACAGCACCGCGCAGCACCACCATCCAGATTTCTCCTATCAGGACCGGGATCACTGCCGATCCGGCGCAAACCCTGGAACACCTGGCGCAGGATCTAGTGCTCTAGAGCAGACCCCTACCTGCTACTTCTGCGTAAGCTGCGTCTGCACCGTGCAGTTCGCCAGGCGATACACGAAGTTGGCCGGGCCCACGGAAACGCTGAGCCCTGACGGCAGCTGGAAAGTGCCGACAGGCGCATAGCTCACGTTCATTGTGACTTCTGTGGGCTGTGCTGTCGGGGGCTGCTTGTAGCTGCTGCTGACCGCGGTGAGCTGTAATCCGTGCGGGCCCGGAGAGAACGTCGGCGTCATCGTGCTTTCAAGGTTCGGGGTTGTTACATGGACGGTTTTCAGGAGGAGGTTGTTGTCATACAGCTCTTCCGCAAGGCTCGGCCCTGTACGAACCGCAACATGGTAGCCATTGCCGGTGCGTTCGGTGGAGGCCCTGCCATCGAGAGTGACGAGGTCGCCTGTAGCAAAGCTGTTCCAGCTCTGAAAGAAGCCGGACCAAACCTGTTGCATGCCATCGCGGATCTTGCTGACGGAGCTCTCCGCATCGTCGGGCGCAGGCGCGGGGGCGTTCCAGTGCAGCTCACCACCACCGCGGAGGTCGTCGTCGACGCTCATTTGGATGCTTCGTAGATACTTCAAACGGGCGTCATCGTCCGGCACGGCCTGGCTACTGGCCTTCTGAATGAACTCTTTCCAATCGAAGTCGACATCGCAATGGAAGGCTTTGAGACCGCCATCCACGGGCGTGTAATACAGCTGCCGGGCCTTGGCGAGGGCCGATGCCGGCGAGCTGATTCCACTTTGTGCGACGGGTTGCTGGGCAGAAGCGCTCACACAAAGGAGAAGACAGGAAAGGACCGCTCTGGGGGAAGCCATGAGCCCCCCATGCTACCGCATGGAGCCGCGCAGAACTGTTTGCGCTGCGCTAAGGCGTGATGCGGGCGAGGTCCTCGGCTTTTTGGCGAAGCTCCGCGAATGCGGAAGGGGAGTAGCCGGCGTGGGTGGACCACTGCACGCGCCCGCTCCGGTCGACCAGCATGACGTAGGCTGCCTCGGGCTGGTCCTGCGCATAGCCGGCGGCGCGCTTCCAGGCGTCTTCGTCGTCGGTGAGGGGAAGGAAGTTGGGCTTGAGCACATCCGGGACTTCGTGCTTCACGGCCCGCAGTACAAAGGGCCGCACAAGGCCGGGAACCTCGGCGAGCATGGCCATGTCATAGAAGCCGATCCATCCGGGTTTGGCCAACTGGCTTCGCGTAGGACGCTCCCAGGCAGTGGTCGCATCCTGCGAATGTCTACCAAAGCCGAGAATCAGGACCGTCGCACGCGCGGGTAGACCGCCAGGTAGTAAGACTGGCTGCCCGTTGAGATTGTTGACCTTTGTCGTAGGGACGATGCGTGTGGCCTGCGCGAAAACATGGGCTTCGCAACAGGCCGACACGGCGAACAGAATCGCACGAAGGCGGTTCTTACCTGCCATTCGCCCCCGCACCATTGCCGAGATAGCTGACCCGCCATACAGTGTTCGAGCCATCGTCCGTGACAAGCAGGGAGCCATCCTTTGCGACGGCTACTCCTACGGGTCGTCCCCACACCTTGCCCTCGGGCGTGACGAAACCTGTCAGGAAATCTTCGTATTCGCCGGTCGCCTTGCCTGCCTTCAACGGCACACGAATGACCTCGTAGCCGGCGCGCACGTGCTTGTTCCAACTGCCGTGCTCGGCTGCAAAGGCGTCCCCTGAGAATCCGGAGGGAAACGCACCGCCCGCCTGGGGATAGAAGGGCATCTCGAGGGAGGCGAAGTGGGGCTGGAGGATGACATCCGGCGTGCGGACCTTGTCCTTCAGTTCAGGATGCGTGCCTACGAGGCGCGGATCCTGATGCCCGCCCATATACCACCAGGGCCAGCCGAAGAAGCTGTTTTCAGGCACGCTCGAAATGTAATCCGGGACGAGGTTGTCGCCGAGGCCATCGCGCTCGTTGGTCGAGCACCAGAGATCGCCGGTCCTTGGATGCACCGCCAGG
>CAXTGN010000073.1:0-2928 GCA_964243455.1 uncultured Acidobacteriaceae bacterium | reverse complement strand
CCCCGGTGACCGGATTGACAGCCTCGCCTACACAGTTGCGAATGCCGTAGGCCCAGATCTTCATAAACTTGCCTTCCGGCGTGTATTCAAGAACGTCGGCGCGGTGAAACTCGCGGGGGTGAGTGTCGGGGTCATCCACATTGGAGCCGGAGCCTACACTCACGAACATCCGCTTGCCATCCAGGGAGAACTGAACGTCACGTGTCCAGTGGCCGCCACCGCGCAGCTGTGCGTATCCGGGAAGAACATCGACCACGGTCTTTGGAGCGTCGGATGCTTTGAGATCACCCGGTTTGTAGGCAAAGCGGACGAGGCTGGTCGTCTCCGCGACATAGACCCACTTGGGGTCCTGCGCCGGGTAGAAGGCAATGCCAAACGGATGATCGAGGCCCGTGGCGAAGGTCTCACGGGTTTGTGCCTTGCCATCCGTGCCCATGCCGCGCAGAACGATGATCTGGCCAGCCTTGGAGTCTGCGAGAAACACATCGCCGTTCGGAGCGGTGCGGATCAGACGTGGCTGTTGAAAGCCACCCTCCGCATAGACCTGCACTTGAAAGCCTGCCGGAGCTACGGGCATTGCACCTTCAGGCCGTGGCACCACGTCGGCACCGTTATCGATGGAGGTATCCGGCATAGGCTGCGGCAGATCCGAGACGGTGATGTGCCGCCGGACACCAGGATGCTCTTTGGTGTAATCGGTGAAGGCATCCTGGCCAGTCAGCACACCCCCCTGGGCGACGATCCGGGGAGCAAAGCCGCAGAGGAAGGAGGTTGCGGCAAGCACTACACCGCAGCGGCGAAGGACTGGCAGAGAATTTGATGGGGACATACGGGGATCTCCGGACGAACTGGTGTCTCCAGCTTGGATGCAGCCAGGGGCGCAATCGCTGAACCCTATAGCGGACAGCTCCGGTTGATGAAAGCTGGGAGCTGTCAGTGCTGCTTGTCGCTGACCGGGGACGGCCTTGCGGCGCCGGGGGTGGTCTCGCCCGCTTCAGCCTGGATGGGGGCGGCACCAGCCGACAGCTGTCGCGCATCTTCCACGCTGGCATTTGCTGTTAGGACAGCCCGGTTGGCCTTTTGCATCACTTTGGCGGAGCTCAGCACCGCACGCATGGCTGCGTCACGAGCGTCGCGAGGTCCATTGGCGCTGGCGAGACCCCGCAAGACACTGAGGATATTGCCCACTGCTTCCGCGGTGTGCTGGGCGGCCAGCGCATCGGGCGCAAGCTCTTCCACACGAACGTGTACCGCGCCACTATAACGCAGGCTGGCAATCAACTGAGTGTCGACGGGTACGGGCAGGGAGAAGCCCATGACGGAAAGAAATCCATGCTCTCCGAAGGGTAAGCCGATTCGGCCGATGCCCCAGGCCTGGGAGAGCAGGGGGACCTGCCCGAAGCGCGCCGCCAGCAGGGACGAGCCCGGACGCCAAAGGGCCGCAGCCCGCGAGCGGTCCAGGATGGAATGGATCTGCTCGGAGGTCGGCGCGTTTGAGGCGGCAACCGTGTCGTAACCCAGGACGGCAATCCTCAAGGTCCGCCCGTCGACCGGAATGCTGTACACCTCCCGCTCACCATAGGTCTCGCTGGATTGTGCCAAGGTCGCAAGATATCGCCGCAGCCTTCCTGCGTCGAAGTGACCGATGAACACTTCGCTATACGCCACCCTGCCGTTGGGGCCGCGTGAGTCCGGCATACGGTGCAGCGCAAACGCCACGCTGTCCAGGTCACGTTCGGGCAGGATGCCGGTCGCATCGATGAAGGCCTGGAAATCACGGCTGCGGTGAACAGGCACTTGCGCGGCAGATGAGGACTCGAAGCGGGTCAGGGCACGCAAGGGGCGCAGACTGGCGTAAAGGATGGCGTCGCTTTCCGGAAGCAACCGTGCCGCTTCCGGAGGTGCCTTGGCCCGCAGGAACAACAACACACCCAATGCGGCGAGCAGGCCCACGCCCACCCACATTGGCCAACGGGATCGTTTGCGCACGGTCATTCGGGTATGGAGAAAGTGAAGATCTTGCCGGCATTGGAGAGCCCGGGCACGTTGGACGAACCCGGGGGCAGGACCCCGTATTCGCCCTTCTCGATGTCAACAGGCACAGTGAAGGTGTACATGTTCTTTGCCACTTTCACGGGATGGTATTCGAGATCGTTCCGCTGCGACCCGGTCTCGGAGTGGAACAATCCACCTGTCTTGACGCGAAAATCGCGGCTTCCGGAATGCTGGTCGAATCTTAAAAAGTCATACTCCTCGGCCTGGGTGCCTGGCGGTGTGTAAATCAGGATGTGCACCCCGGTCGCGAGAGTAAGGGGCGATTTGGGCCCATCCAGATGGCCGTTCATGTCCTGCTTCACGAGGCCGTCGGTCGCAGCGTTTTTCAACCAGCCGCTGGATTTGAACTGTACGCGTTCCGTCCTGAGCGGCACCCATTGCCCATCCTTATCCTGGTAATAGACCCCGATCTCGTCGACGCCGGCGGCGAGGGGAGCCGGATTTACGTCGCTGGCCGCCGAGTGGACCGCCAGCCCGGAGCTGCGCGCCTGCATGGCTGCGATGACCTTTTGCGAGACTCCGGCATCCTTCAGCGCGATCAGATCTTCGGGGGCGGTGTCATAGGCGCTCGGCTGTGCCTGGATCGTTTGCAGGATGACGGTGTCATCCAGTCCGGCCTTACTCATTTTGATGATGGTGTCGTTGGTGAGGGCGTGCTGTCTGCTGACATCTGCCCTGGGCATCGCCGGCCCTTCTCCGCCATCGGTGACCTGAGCCCATCCGTACGGCTCCCCGCAGAGAGTGATTCCAACAACCCCGAAGAAAAGAGCTCGACGCCACCACCGCTCCATGCGGGTCATGCTATCACCGTTCCCAATCCTGTAAGACAGCTACAGAGGTAGACGGGAGCGCGGCCGGTTCGGGGCACAGACC
>CAXTGN010000072.1:11603-14495 GCA_964243455.1 uncultured Acidobacteriaceae bacterium | reverse complement strand
TGCGCGACAACCCGTATCAGCCGCTCGGTCAATACTCCAAGGACCTGATCAGCGCGCGCGGCGACGACACCCCCATCGCATGGCTTTCACCGAAGGATCGTTATGTGGAGAAGCTGGCGACTCCTGACGTGACAGTGGCCGATTTAATCGGCGACGTGGACCCGATCAAGGCGGCACGGTCTGGCCAGGAACTGGGTAGCGAGCTCACGATGCACTACGGGTTGTTGCCGCGCGCCAATCGCGGCATCTTCGCCATCAACGAAATTCCCGATCTTGCAGGCAAGATTCAGGTCGCTCTGTTCAACATCATGCAGGAGGGCGACGTGCAGATTAAGGGCTACCCCGTTCGCCTGGAGCTAGACGTGGCCATCGTGTTTTCGGCCAATCCGGAAGACTACACGGCGCGCGGAAAAATTGTTACGCCGCTGAAGGATCGTATCGGCTCCGAGATCCGCACGCACTATCCGGAATCGCTCGATGAGGCCATCACAATCACGGAGCAGGAGTCCTGTACGGCGCGCGCGTATACAGATGCGCCGGGGCAGAGTGGGCCCAGCATTGAGCGGATCTTCATCCCGCACTACATCCGGCAGATTGTGGAAGGGGTCGCCTTTGCGGCTCGTGAAGACAAAAAGGTCGACAAGCGCTCGGGTGTTTCACAACGATTGCCGATCTCCACGATGGAGCTTGTGGTATCGAACGCAGAGCGCCGGGCGTTGCTGCACGGCGAGTCACTGGTCGTGCCGCGTGTCGGCGACATCATCGCCGCTTTGCCGGGAATTACGGGCAAGATCGAGCTGGAATACGAGGGCGAGATGCGCGGCTCAGAGACTGTGATTCGCGAGATCATTCGTCAGTCTGTGGCCTCGGTCTACGACTCCTATTTCGCTGATACCAACACGCAGCAGATCGAGCAATGGTTCAACCTGGGCGGTACGGTGGAGCTGAATGACAAACAACCGTCCGCGCTCGTACTGGCCTCCCTCAAGGAGATTCAGGGCTTGTTTGAGAAGCTGATTCCACTCAAGGTCAACCAGTGGACCGAAGCGGAGATCGCGGTCTCCGGAGCGGAATTCCTGCTGGAAGGCATGACCGCGCACAAACGGATCTCACGGTCCGAGGCGCGGACGTTTTCTGCGGGCGAGAAGCGACGGCGCAACGAAGATGCGGCGCAGCTGGCGGAACGTATGCGGGAACGTGAGCGGGAAAGCGCAACCAACCGTACACGGCGCGGTTTCAATTAGAAGGTCGCCGTGGGGGAGCATCTCTTCCCTAAGTCTCCTGAATGAAATAAAGGATCTCCGTAATGCCTTTCCAGCCCGAAGACCTTACAGAGATTCTTGGCGTTGCTAGTGGTTGGACGAGCTCTGACACAGACGAAGGGTGGACGCTTCTGCTCGGCGCTCCGCCGCAACTGGCGCGAGACAGCGCCCTGGGCTCTGCGACGCGCAGATGGTTAGCCCTGAGAGAATCTAGGCATGTTGATTCCCTCGATTGACCTGATGGGCGGCCGCATTGTGCAACTGGTTCAGGGCGAGACGCTGAAGCTCGCCTTTGATGATTTTGAGTACTGGATCGAGCGCTTCTCCAAGTACCCCCTGGTACAGCTCATCGATCTGGACGCAGCCATGCGTCAAGGCGCAAACCGGGAGTTGATCGAAACGATCTGTTCCCGGCTGCCCTGCCAGGTTGGAGGAGGGCTGCGGACTGCGGAGGACGGGCGCCGTTTGCTGCATGCCGGGGCAAAACGAGTGATCTTCGGATCCAGCCTCTTTGGCGCGGAGTCTGGCGGGGCGACCTTCGAACAACGGCGGCACTCCCTGATTCGTCTGGAGTTTGCGGAAAGTCTGAAGCGTGAGCTGGGCGAAGAGGCCCTTTGCTTCTCGGTGGACACGAAGAAGGGCCTCGTCGCCGTGAAGGGTTGGAAGGAGCAGGTCGACCTGACGCCGGAGGAGGCCATCACCTGGCTTGAGGACTCATGCTCGGCGTTTCTTTACACCCATGTAGACACCGAGGGAACCATGCAGGGCTTTCCCATGGACGTTGCGGCGGTCCTGCGATCAACAACAGCGCAGCAATTGATTGTGGCCGGCGGCATCCGCGAGCAGGCGGAGGTGGAAGCCCTGGATGCAATGGGGGTGGATGCTGTCGCCGGTATGGCGGTTTATTCTGGGGCCATGCCGGCCTGAGCCATCCCCACAAGCTGCACCTTTTGCGCAGGCCAGCGTGCCTCAAAAGAGGAAGCGCCCAGGGTTTCCTTTCGACCGACCCAGGGCTATCCTCGGATGATGAAGATCCCCACAGTTGCTGTACTCGTCCTAGCCCTTTTATCGGGTGTGGCGGTGCCCAGCTTCGGACAGGTGGCGGGATCGCCACAACAATTCCTGGATCAATGGGGGAAGGCCTGGGACACGCATGACGTGGACGCTATCATGCGCCTGCAAGCAGACGATTGCGTCAGCGTGAGCCGCTTCGGAGTGGCTGCGAACGGGAAAGACGAGATCCGCCGCAGTGTCACGTGGCTGCACAACGGACCGTTCCACAATGCGCACTTCTCTACGCCCAAGCTGCTGGATCAGCGAAAGCTGGCCACGGGTGTGATCGCGCTTCATGCCAGTTGGAAGAATCCCTCCGGACGGACAGACCCGGCTGAGGATGATCTGGTGATGACGGTGGTGCTGCGTGACTTTGGACCTGAAGGCTGGCTTGCTGAGGAGATCGACACACACACGGTCGAGCCGTTGGCACCAGCAGCTGTTCCAGATGCGCAGGCCGCCAAACCTTAAGCGGCCCATGAATGCGCCGACTTTACTCGGCGCATTGCCTGCAGCCTTCGCAAACCTACTCGTTTGCGGCCTGTTCTTCCCCACTGATGGCGTAGTAGCCTTTTCG
>CAXTGN010000072.1:10502-11593 GCA_964243455.1 uncultured Acidobacteriaceae bacterium | reverse complement strand
CTCTCCCAAGTCATCTGCTTCTCTACCGCAAGAGCATCAACGAACTAATCACTCGGCATCGCATCCGCCAACGCGTAATACCCTTTGCGCGCCTGCACCTTGTTGTCCTTGCCGCAGGTCATGTCGAGATGGCGGTAGCTGCCGTCCGCCTTCTTGTTGACGGGCGTATAGCTGAGCAGGTACTGGGTACGGAGCTCATCCTGGATCTGGTCGAAGGCATCCTCCAGCCGTCGGCCATTATTGCCGACATTGATCACGCGGCCGCCCGTTTCACGTGCGAGTTGATCCATCTGACCGGACCCCGTGTAGATCATCCCAGCCGCAGCGTAGGAGCCACGATCGGCGATCAGGATCGGGTACACGATGGTATTCGCCTTTTGCGCTGCTTCAACGGCCTCTTTGATCTTGACCTGCGACCCCTGATCCTGCCCGTCGGTCAGGATAATGAGCACTTTGCGTCCGACCTGCGACTGCAGCTTGTCATGTGTGCCGAGGTACACCGCGTCATACAGCAGCGTTCCGCGCGGATTCGAGGTTGGAAATGGGCCACCGCCGATTCCGGGTACGCCACCAGAAGAGCTGGCCTCATTGATGGAGGCTTTGTCGATCGCCCGGCGCAGCTCGCCGGGTGAGTTCGTGTAATCGGCGAGCAGATCGACGTTCACGTCGAAAGAGATAAGAAAAGCCTCATCCTTCGGCGTGAGAACCTCTTTCAAGAAGCGCGCGCCGGAGTCCTTCTCCAGCGGAAGCACATTCGTTTGGCTGCCTGACGTGTCCAGAAGAATCCCAATCGTCAACGGAAGGTTCTTCTCCTGCGTAAGCCGCTTGATCGTCTGAGGTTCGTGATCCTCGGCGACCTGGCAGGAGTCCTTGGTCAGCCCAGTGACGAAGCCGTTCTTATCACGTACGGAGAAGTACACATTGACCAGATTGACGTTCACCTTCAGGGTCTCGCCCGAATGAATAGCCTCCGTGGGCTGCGCCGGAGCGCTGCTCATGGGCGGAGGACCATCGGGAGAAGGGGCTTCCTGAGCGCGTAGGGCGGGCACGAGGGCGGTAGCAAGGAAAGCCGCAAGCAGCGCGGGGCGGCG
>CAXTGN010000072.1:7152-10492 GCA_964243455.1 uncultured Acidobacteriaceae bacterium | reverse complement strand
TGTATTAGACGACGGCCATCTCTATTTAGGCGACAAGGACAATTTCCGTACGCGCGCTACGCAAAAAGAGGAGGAATCCGGAGCAGTGTCGGGCCGTAAGCCGCCCCGAGCAGCTGGCGCAACGGAGCCGGGCATGCGTGCGTCTGACAAGGGTAAGCCCATGAAGGGATGCCGCTGATAATCTGTGCAGGCAGCTTTGTTGGGTTAGATCCACGACGAGCGGTTGAGGAACGAGGAAACGAATGCGGGTGGCGAGCTTGAAGGTATGGCAGTGGGCTGTGGGCGCGAGCCTGCTGTGCGTAGGCGCGGTGGCCTCAGCACAGAGCAGTGGGGTGCCCGACGCGCCAACGCCGCAGACTCTGCCGAAGTTGAATTCCATCATCCCGACCGCCCCGGCGATCAACGCCCCGGCACCGCAGTCCCCTGCGACGCCGGCCGCGGGCGATGCCGTGCCGAGTGCCCTGCCTTCCGCGCCAGCTCCCACACAGGCCGCCCAGGACGACGCTGATGCGGGGCCACCGCCGGCAGCGCACGAAGCCGACATCCGCGTTCAGGTCAATTTCCACCAGGTGCCCTTCACCGTGAAGGACTCCAAGGGTCAACTGGTTCCTGGCCTGACGGCCCGCGATGTTCAGGTTTTCGAGAACGGCCAGCGTCAAAGGATTTCGCTGTTCACCGTGGATCCCAAACCTCTGTCCGTCGCAATTGTCATCGATCAGAGTGTCACCTTTGACACCATGAGAAAGATCAATGCATCGCTGAACGCGTTGCAGGCAGCATTCACGCCCTATGACGAGGTGTCAATTTTCACCTACAACAACGGCGTGACACAGCAGACCGGCTTTACCGGCGCCCAAAGCACGCGCGTCACCTATGCGCTGGAGCGGTCCAAGGGTGCAGGCCGCGAGCCAAATATGGCTATGGGTGGACCGCTCTCGCAGACAACGGTAAAGAACAATCTGCCGGTCGATCCCAACACAAACGGCAACAACTCCGCGGGTGTGCTGATGCAAACGCCCGAGCGCGAGTATCACACCCTGAACGATGCCGTTCTCACAGCCGCGGAGACGGTTGCGAAGGCCGGTACGGGCCGCCTACGCGTGATTTACGTGATCTCCGATGGCAAGGAGTACGGGTCGCAGGCGAAGACCAAAGAGGTCGTTCGCTTCCTGCAGACCAATCAGATCGCGGTATACGGGACGCTTGTGGGTGACTCCGCGATCAAGGGCCTGGGATTCCTGGATCGCATTCACCTGCCGCTGCAGATGCGGGATGACGTGCTGCCCCACTACGCGGATATGACGGGCGGACAGTGCGATCCGGAGTTCCGCCCCCAGGGAATCGAAACCAGTTTTGCCAAGCTGGCGGAACAGGTCCGGATCCAGTACACGATCGGCTATTACAGCCACGAACCGTTCATAGACGGGAAGTTCCGTACGGTGGAGGTCAAGGTTCTGCGACCCGACCTGGACGTAATCGCGCCAAAGGGCTACTACCCAAACGGATCGCAGGCTGGGCCGAGCCGTCCGACGGCCACGTCCTCTGCCCCGGGCACCTCAAATCCGGCGTCCGGCTCGAGTCCGATCCAGCCTTAGCTATGCAAGCAGGCGCAGGACGCGGTGCCCTGTTGGCGCTGCTCGCCGCTCTGTCCTGGGGCGGCGGTGACTTTTCCGGTGGTATGGGCGCCAAAGCCGCAGGCGGAACGACCCGCGGAACGCTCCGGATGATGATCACCGCGCATGCCATGAGCCTTCTCGTTGTGGGTACATGGCTCACCGCCCAGAAAGGGTGGGTGCTTCACGGCTGGCCTGTTGCGTGGGGATTGGGTTGCGGCGTGGTTGCGGGCCTGTCGCTAGCCGCTTTCTACATTTCGCTGGCCCGCGGCGCTATGGGAGCTTCCGCGGCCGCCATCGGCCTGCTCGCCGCTGCAATCCCGGCTGTTGTGGGGATCGTTCTCGAAGGGCGCCCGACATCCTTGCGAGTTGCCGGCTTCCTCTTGGCAGCGTTAGCGATCTGGCTTATCGCCGCTCCCTCCTCCGAAATGCCCGCCGTCAGTGCTGCCCAGTCGAGTGGAACGATGGGGCTCGCGATTACAGGCGGCGTTGGTTTTGGGCTGTACTTCGCAGGATTGAAGTTTGCCAACTCACTCGGGGTGCTTGAGCCGTTGGCCCTGGCGAGGACGGGATGCATTCTTACGAGTCTGTTGCTCTACTTCGCGCTGCGTACCACGAAGGCTAAGAACGGCCAGAACGCACATTGGCTGAGTCGAGCCGGGTGGGGCTGGGCTCTCGGGGTTGCGGTACTCGATACGGGTGGAAATCTGCTCTATATCGCCGCTACCCGGGCGGGACGGCTGGACATTGCTGCCGTGCTGGCCTCGTTGTACCCTGCCTCAACCATCCTGTTGGCATCAGCGGTGCTGCACGAGCGACCGGGCCGGCAACAATTGGTGGGAATGGGCCTTGCGGCAGCGGCGGTTGTTATGGTGACGGTGTAGCGGGTCTGCGGCGCCGGTTACTTCGCCTTGCGGGACGTGGCTGCAGGAGCTTCAGGATTGGAACGCTGCGTCGCTTCCTTTGCGACCTGCTTGACGCTCTCCTCGCTAAGATCTATGCCCCGGGGGTCAAAGCTGGGGACGGGATACTGGAGATCCAGGCCCTTCAAGACGTCCACCAGAATGTTCGAGATCGCCACGTTGCGGAACCACTTATGATCCGAGGGGATCACAAACCAGGGCGCGTGCTTGTGACTGGTTTCGCGGAAAATGTCCTGATACGCGGACATATAGTCCCCCCAGTACTGACGCTCCTGGAAATCTGACAACGACAGTTTCCAATGCTTGCTGGGGTCGTCGATGCGCGCCTGCAAGCGCTTGGTCTGCTCATCGTGAGAGATATGCAGGAAAAACTTCAGGAGTACGACATTGTTGTCGGTGAGGGTCTTTTCCCAGGCGTTGATGTCTTCCAGATGCTGCCGGACCTGTTTGCCGGAAAGCGTTCCGTGCACCTGCGGGGAGAGGACCTCCTCGTAGTGCGAACGGTTGAAGATCCCGATCATGCCGCGCGGGGGTACCTGCTGATGGCAACGCCAGAGAAAATCATGTCGCGCTTCCAGCGAGGTCGGCACCTTGAACGCCGCTACGTTGCAGCCCTGCGGGTTCACACCCGAGAAAATGCTGCGGATCGTGCCGTCTTTGCCTGCGGTGTCCATGCCCTGCAGAACGACCAGAAACGCCTTGGTTTGCGACGCAAAGAGCAATTCCTGTAAATCGGAGAGCTGTTTCTGGTGTCTCTTCAGGATCGCGGAAGCAGCGTCACTGTCCGCGACATCGCCCGTTGCC
>CAXTGN010000072.1:3358-7142 GCA_964243455.1 uncultured Acidobacteriaceae bacterium | reverse complement strand
AGCGAAGGAGGACAGCTTGATCTTGCTGCCAGACTTGACCAGAAACGGCGACTTCAGCTTCATCACGTTCTCCGCAAATGGTTGTCGGCATTCCAGAAACGCACCCGAGCAACGGACTCAGCCCACCGATCGGGTCGGCTCGCAGGCTCGCTGTACAGAATTCCAAAATCTAAACCGTGGTGGTCTTTGTCTCTTCCGTCGGCTTGGCCGTGACGATGTGCGCGGTTTCACCTGGTTTTGTCGTGCTGTTCGGCTCGTCGGTGATGCCTTTCATGCCTTCCTTAAAGCCGCGCAGGCCTTCGCCAAGACCTTTGCCAAGCTCAGGAAGCTTTTTGCCACCGAAGAGCACGACGGCTACCACGGCGAGGACGATAAGGTGGGTCGGTGTAAAGAGTTCACCCATAATGATTTTCTCCTGCTGCGAGAGGCAGCGCCTCAAGGACAGCACTCTTCATTCTCGCATGCCGCATGAGGTGCGGAGCAGGTTTCGGAGCTTGCTTGCTCTGATGCAGGAACGATCCCGCGGGGCGATTGGATGAGAACGCCGCGCACCGCCGAAGACGTGTCCCGTCCGCGTGACCGAGGTGGCATGCCGATGAGTTGCCATCCGCGGTATATCCTGAACAAGTTGCGCGTTGTTTGTGCGCGCAAGTGGGCATCCTGGCTGTGCCGGAGTCCCGCCCCACGAGGATGATGTTGTTCGAAAACCGCTTGACTCCGCTCTGCACCGCCCGCCGCCTCCTAGCCGTTTCTTTCCTGCCCCTGATGTCTCTGGCTGTAGCCCAGGCACAGACCTCCAGTTCCAGTTCCGATCAGACCGGGACAACGGCGGCACCCGGTACCGCACCAATGCAGACCCGTGCTACGGCACAACAGATCAATCCGACGCGCGTCACCAAGTACGACGACAGGTTCGAAATCTACGGCGGGCTCAGTCTGATGAACGGCCAGGCCGGACAGAACCTTCCCAAACGCTACAATCTGGGCGGTGGCGAGGCCATGGGCACATATTGGCTCGGATCCCACCTGGGCGTTGCGGGAGACTATCGCTTTGAAGCCGGTACAACCGATCTGATTCCGACTCCGCCGCTTGCGAATACCCGCGCCCTGGTGTACCAGAACATCTTTTCCGGCGGTGTGAATTACCGCGGGCCGAAGAACCGGTACGCCGCGATCGATTACCACGCTTTGGTCGGCGCCACGCACGGCCAATATGACCACTCCATCAAGAACGACGCGAACCTGAACCCCAACACCTCTCCGACAGTCTTCGGGTTGTACAACAACAGCACGAGCCCGTGGGGAGCCATCGGCGGGTCCATAGACTTCAACGCCACCCCCAAAGTGGCTGTGCGGCTGTCACCGGATCTGATCTTTGAGCATTTCGGAACGGAGACACGGGAGTTCTTCTCGATCAGCGGCGGTGTGGTGTACCGGTTTGGAAAGAGAAGATAGAGAGTGGAGGGGAGCTGCGGGCTTCACCCTCACTCTCATCTTCTAGAAGTTCTGCGCCAGGAACTCCGGCGATACCGGATTCTCGTACACGGAGTAATCCCTTGTGACCACGGTTAATCCGCTCGGGGAAACGAAGTAACGCTTTTTGTCTTCCTCGGCGTCGTAGCCGATTACCGTACCGTCCGGGATGTTGACGTTTCTGTCGATGATGGCGTGCCGGATACGGCAGTGCCGCCCCACATTGACGTGCGAGAAGATCACGCTTGCGTCAACATCCGCGTAGCTGTTTACACGAACGTCGTGGGAGAGCACCGAAGATCGCACGACCGCTCCCGAGATGATGCAGCCGGGCGACACGATGGAATTGATCGCCATGCCCGTGCGGCCCGGTTCCCCGAAGACGAACTTGGCCGGCGGGTACTGATACGCCCTGGTACGCATGGGCCAGCTTCGATCGTAGAGATTGAACACCGGAACGAAGTTGGCAATGTCCAGATTGGCTTCGTAGTAGGCATCCAGAGTACCCACATCGCGCCAGTAAAGGGCCTGTTTCTTGTTCTCGTCCACGAAGTTGTAGGCCTGGACGCGATAGCGGCCAAGCAGCTTTGGCAATATGTCATGTCCGAAATCGTGCTTGGAATCGGGATCTTCTGCGTCACGCATCAGTTCAGGCAGCAGCACATCGGTATTGAACAGGTAAATGCCCATCGAGGCATCCACCATCTCCGGATCAAAAGGCGAGCGCAGGTCAGTAGACTTCGGCTTCTCAATAAAGCCATTCACCTCGCCGTTCTTTGCGATTTCCACAACACCGAAGGCCGAAACCTCTTCCGGCCGAATGGGCAGAGTCGCAATGGTGACATCCGCGCCGGTTTCGCAGTGGTGCTGCATCATGAGCGCGTAGTTCATTTTGTAAATATGGTCACCGGAGAGGATGAGCACATGTTTTGGTTCTTCAGCACCTATGGAGTAGATGTTCTGAAACACCGCGTCAGCGGTGCCCTGGTACCAGCTCTTTGAGACGCGCTGCATGGGAGGCAGGATCTCGATGAACTCGCCGAGTTCGCTTGCAACGACGGAACCCCAGCCCTCGCGTATATGCCGGTTCAGGCTAAGTGCCTTGTACTGCGTAAGGATGTAGACCTTGCGCAGGTCAGAGTTGATGCAATTCGAAAGGGTGATGTCGATGATGCGATACTGGCCGGCGAAGGGCACGGCGGGTTTCGCACGATCGCGCGTCAGGGGGAACAGTCGTTCGCCCGCACCCCCGGCGAGCAATACTCCCAGTGTGTCTCTCATCTTCCAGCCACCTCACGGGCCATCCCCTCAGACGCCATGGAACGAGGGACGGGACGCCCGAATGTAGCACGGTGCACCTTGAAATTTCTATCTGCAAGGCGAACAGGGCACCCTGCTAGCTGGCCTCGTCCTGCTCCGTGGTAATGCGCAGGCTCTTGAGGAAAGTCAGGTCATTCCGCGTGAAAGGACCCTCGATCACCTCTTCGGGTGTAACTTCCTCTTCCTCGCGGTCGACCCGGTTGAGGCCGATCGTAGCTTCCAGCATCAGCACCACATCGAAGCCTTGCTCGCGGATCTCGCGCACAACCTCGGCAATGTTGTCCGATTCACTCACAGACTCGTGAATCGCCTCGCCGAGCTTCTGGATGAGGTTTTTAACCTGTTGATTCAATGCCACCTCCGGCTTTGGACGGATTGCGTAAGATCCCGCAATGGGTTTCCCGGTACAACTCAGCGGGAACGGCAGTGGCGGGTGAGACCACATCTTTGCCTAGGGTACGCCGATTCCGAGGCGATGAAAATGCCTCGGACGGGGAGTGAACCGAAGTGGGACGTAATAAAGAACCGTTCTACACACGAGTATGGTGGTCTGCCCATGCTTCTTCGAGACGGTGCGCAAGGTTCTCCACGGGTTGAGCCTGCTGCTTGCGGCTCCAGACCAAAAAACCCGCCGCAGCGGCGCACAGACCGGAAACGGTCCAGATCAGCTTCTTCATGAGTCAGTGTCCTTCGGTGCCTATCTTGGGGCGGGCTCAGCGGCTCACCTCGGCTTGCGGGTTGGATGCAGCAGGTGCCATGGAGGCTGCGTGAGCTACGTCTGCGACAAAAGGGCCGGCTCTGTCGCGAGACATGGAGCCTGGGTGGGTACACTAGGGCGTGTGGATAAGGTCCGGCTAGGACGCGCGCTGGGGTACGGAACGCGACACGCTGCAAAAACGCTGGCGGCAGTAGCTGAAGCAGCGACGGCCCCGGGTTCGCAGTCCCCGGCCGACCAACGAGAGGTAGCGCAGAGCCGTACCATGCCGGCAGC
>CAXTGN010000072.1:2506-3348 GCA_964243455.1 uncultured Acidobacteriaceae bacterium | reverse complement strand
AAGCGGTCGCCTCCCGCATTCCTAAAGAGGTCCACTCGGCGACACAGGTACGCGGTGCGGGACGATCGATCTGGGGTCCCCTGGCTACCTTCTCGGGTGCGCTCTGGCTGCGGGTTACAGGTGTCTTCTTTGCTGTGATCGCCCTGGCCATGGCGAACGGGGCTTGGAGACTTCGGGGCGTGCTTCGGAGCGGTCCGGCGGCCGCCGTTGAGACACGACATCTTTGGGTGTTTGTGACTTTCGCTCTGCTCTTTGGATACTTTGCCATGAGCAGCTTCGTGCGAGCCAGCTTGCGTGAGCGGCGGGGAGTTCGACGGCAAACAGGGTAGGCCCTCCCTGGCATCAGGTCACCGCAGGATTGCCCCGGAACGGCAACAGCAAGACAATGGTAGTAGGCTGGGCGAGACTGCGCGACTGCAGTTCGCGCCCACTCTGTTTAAGGATGAACGTATGGCCATTTCCGATCAGCCCCTCGTAGATCAACCCCTTGCCGACAAGCTGCTACGTCGCACGGCGCTCCACGCCACCCATCATGGGCACAAAGCGCGCATGGTCGACTTTGGCGGATGGGACATGCCGGTGCAGTACGCCGGCCTGGTAGCCGAGCACATGGCCGTGCGAACGGGCGTGGGGATCTTCGATGTAAGTCATATGGGCGACATCCAGCTGCGCGGGCCCAACTCGCTGGCCGCTGTACAGAAGCTGCTGATGAACGACGCCAGCAAGCTGGGGACGGGGCAGGCGCATTACTCCGCCATGCTCTATCCGGACGGCACCTTTGTGGATGACGTCGTTCTGCACAAACTGGGCGAGAACGACTACCTGATCGTGATCCACGCCGG
>CAXTGN010000072.1:0-2496 GCA_964243455.1 uncultured Acidobacteriaceae bacterium | reverse complement strand
CACCCGCGAGAAGGACGTGCAGTGGGTACGCCAGGTTATCGGCTCCATGGGCGGCGTACACATCATGGATGTGTCGGACTATTACACCCAGCTCGCGATCCAGGGACCGAAGGCCAAGGACACGCTCCAGAAGCTCACCGGAACCGATCTCAATCCGATCAAAAACTACTGGTTCACCTGGGGGCAGGTCGCGGGCTGCCACAACGTGCTGATTGCGCGCACTGGATACACCGGGGAGGACGGCTTTGAGATTTACATCCCCGCCGACGAGCCAACGAGTTCGCGGGTCTGGGGAGCAATCCTTGAGGCTGGCGCGGAGTTCGGCATTCAGCCCTGCGGTCTGGGTTCGCGCAATACGCTGCGACTGGAATCGGCCATGGCACTGTATGGGCGCGAGATTTCGGACTCCATCAACGTCTTTGAAGCGAATCTGGGACGCTACTGCAAGCCGGACAAGGGCACGGACTTCGTGGGACGCGAGGCACTACAGAGGGTCGCCGATGCCGGCGGTCCCACGCGACGGCTGGTCGGGTTGGAGATGCGGGATCGCGGCATCGGCCGTGACGGCTACGCCGTGCTCTCTCCCGATGGGCAGGCGATCGGGGAAGTGACGTCCGGGTCCCCGGCGCCGTTCCTGAAGAAGAACATTGCTCTCGCGTACGTGCCGATCAGCTTTGTCGAGCCGGGGACCGAGGTGGCGGTAGAGATTCGCGGCGTACCAGTAAAGGCAACCGTTGTGCCGACGCCCTTCTACAAGCGCCCAAAGGCGGCAGCCCCCGTCATCACCGCACCGCTGTCGTAGGGAGATCGCATGCTTTTTCGCAAGCTCATACTTCTGGGGTTAGGCAGCCTTTGTTTCGTGCCTCCGGTGGCTCACGCGCAGCAGGTCCCGCAGGCAAAGCCTGAAGACACCGAGGTCTACCAGCCTGTGCCGAAGGTCGTGCAGCCCGGCGCCACGCCGACGGCGCCTCCGTCCGACGCCATCGTGCTCTTCAACGGGAAGGACCTGGGGGAGTGGGTCTCGGCCCAGGATCACCAGCCGGCAAAGTGGACCGTCGGCGACGGGATTATGACGGTGGACAAGGGTTCCGGTTCCGGCAATATCGAGACCCGGCGCAAGTTCAAGGACTACCAGCTCCACCTGGAGTGGCGCATCCCGGCAAACATCACGGGCAGCGGCCAGGCACGCGGCAACAGCGGCGTCTTTCTCGCCTCGCTTGGCCCCGGGGACGCCGGCTACGAGCTGCAGATTCTGGACTCCTACGAGAACAAGACGTACGTGAACGGTCAGGCCGGCAGTATCTATAAGCAGGCCGTTCCGCTCGCAAACCCGGCGCGCAAACCCGGCGAGTGGCAGAGCTACGACGTGATTTGGACGGCGCCGACCTTTGACGGCGACGGCACGGTCAAAAGCCCCGCGTATGTAACCGTTCTCTTCAACGGCGTTCTCGTCCAGGATCATTTCCAGCTGCAGGGTCAGACTCTCTATATCGGTAAGCCGTTCTACAAGCCGTATGAGAGCGCGCCCATCAAGCTGCAGGCGCATGGCGACAAGAGCGAACCGGTCAGCTTCCGAAATGTCTGGGTCAGGGAGCTGGCCGCACCGTAGTCCTCCCGTTTCGCGCCATGGGCTTCGAGCGCACGCAAGTCCGCCCCCAGCCATCCTCTACAATTTGATCTGGAGACAAAAAGACAGCATGGCCTATCCGGAGACTTATCGTTACGCCAAAAGCCACGAATGGCTGCAACTTGAAGGCGAGAACGGCACCGTGGGGATCACCGACTACGCGCAACACTCGCTCGGCGACATCGTCTTTGTAGAGCTGCCGAAGATCGGGCAGAACATTGAGGCCGGGTCGACCTTCGGCTCCGTCGAAAGCGTCAAAGCGGTAAGCGACCTGTATGCGCCCATCTCCGGGACCGTCACCGAAATCAATGAAGCCCTGACCGGCGCACCCGAGACGCTGAACACCGACGCGAACGGGACTTGGATTCTGAAGCTGACAGTGACCAATACGGACGAGAACAATGCCCTGCTATCAGCCGCTGATTACGAGAAATTTGTGGCGGAAGAGCAGGGTCACTAAGCATCGAAGCTGCTCTAGCCCGGTTTAAGAGCGACGTAAGGACATTCATGCGCTATCTGCCTAAATCACCCCAGGATCGCCAAGAGATGCTTGCCGAAATCGGCATTGCCTCCGTGGACGAACTCTTTGCCGCCGTTCCCGATGAATACCGCCTTACCCGTGACCTGGACATCCCGCGCCAGCAGTCCGAGAGCGAGATCCTGGAGCGCTTCAAGGCCTATGCCGCAAACCTCGCCAGCGGCGACGCAGGCGAGTGGGCGAAACTGCCCCCTTCACAGCGCTTTGCAAGCTTTCTAGGTGCGGGCGCCTATCGTCACTACCGGCCTGTGGTCATCGACTCGCTCGTCCAGCGCGGCGAGTTCCTGACCAGCTACACGCCGTACCAGCCGGAGATCGCGCAGGGCACGCT
>CAXTGN010000071.1:0-14499 GCA_964243455.1 uncultured Acidobacteriaceae bacterium | reverse complement strand
CCGCGCCTGCCGCAACCCTGGGGTCCTGTGGCCTGGGTCGCTCTTGTGCTCGCGTGCAACCTCCTGCCCGTCGCACTCCTGCGCCTGGGCCTGAACGCCGGTACCCCATACCCCTCCCTGCGGGCGATGAACTTCTGGCGGGATCAGCACAAGTTCTCGGATTGGGTGTACGTGGCAGCCTCGGCCAACATGGCCCTTTGGGTCCTTGTGTCCTGGGCTGACTTCTCGATCGGGCACACCTCTGGCGCGCTCGGCCTGATGCTAGGCATGGCGTTTCTTCTGACGTTCTCGCCGGTAATCTTGCGCTCACGCCGCCCCAAAGCCCACTGAAGCGGGCATGGGGACGGACGTCGGCACAGCCTGCATCCCTCGGACCGGATGGTAATCTAACTCATACAGCGCCTGAGGCCCCGGG
This sequence comes from uncultured Acidobacteriaceae bacterium, assembly GCA_964243455.1. Lineage (GTDB taxonomy): Bacteria > Acidobacteriota > Terriglobia > Terriglobales > Acidobacteriaceae > Granulicella. The sequence goes on along the minus strand of CAXTGN010000071.1, from coordinate 14,084 downwards.
AGTCGGGGTCCAAGCTGCAGCGCGACAGGAATACCGATGTCGGGAGCCTCAAAAGGACCGGCAAGCGGACCGTTCTGCGGCGGGAGAGCTTGAAGGAGATTCACCATGCCACAGGAAGGCATTCACCCCAAGTACGAAGACACCACAGTCCGCTGCGCATGCGGCAACAATTTCCAGACCCGCTCGACCCACAAGGGCGACATCGTTCTGGAAATCTGCTCCGCCTGCCACCCGTTTTTCACCGGCAAGCAGAAGCTCGTCGACACGGCCGGCCGTATCGAGCGGTTCCGCCGCAAGTTCGCCGACACCGCCGCCAAGAAGGCAGAAGCCGCTGCAAAGTAAGATCAGGTCGAACACAGAGAAGCCTCCCAGTCTGGGAGGCTTCTCTATCTACACCGTCATGAGGCTCCGCCTAGTACGGTGCGTAGTACCGCGGCCGATACGGCACCGCATACCGCGCCGGTCCATACCCATACGGCACCACAACCGCCGGCGGCGGGGGTGGCGGATAGGCCGGTCCCTGCTGCACGATTACCGTTTGCGGCGGAGGCGCATACGTCGGCTGCGGCGCCTGCACCACGATCACCGTCGGCTGCTGCGGCTGGGCGTAGTAGCTCGGCTGCATCGGCGGAGCATAATTCTGCTGAACCGGCTGCTGGTACTGCTGCGGCGGCGGGTAGTACGGCTGCTGCTGCTGCACCGGCTCCCGATATTGCTGGTACGTCGGCTCGTCCGGAGTCTGCCGTGAAATCAGCGCCGGATTCCGCACCGCATTCTCCTGCGGCGTGGGAATCCCGAAATCGTCCAGCACCTTCAACGTCAGCCGGGTCTCGGCAGCCAGCACCGGCCGCGGGCCACGCCGGGGAAGATTGATCAGGTCAATCGGCCACAGCAGCGGGATCGACCACTCGATCGCATCGCGCACCGGGTGCCCCGTTCCGTGAATACGGCCTTCCTTGTCCACCGGGTACTTAGGCGTCGCAACCACACGCACGTTGATCGGCACGATGGTGTCCGGAACCACGACCAGCTTGTCGAACTTCAGCTCCATCCATCCCTTGCCGACAAAGTGGCCCGGGTCCTTGTACTCCTCAAAGTGGCCTTCCAGATAGCTGCCATACGGGAAGCTGGACCGCCCATAAGCCTCCACGTGACTCAACTGGCAAAGGATGGGATCGCCGACGTTCTGCGTCTTCGATGACACCTTCGGCTCGGCAATGGTGCATGAAACTACAGAGCCAGCCGGCACCAGCTGATCGGCGTACGCCGATAGCGGTGCGGCGGCAAGGAGGAGGGAAAGAACAAATTTGCCCTTCAAGGGGTCGTCTCCCGGCACATCTTGGCTCATTCCGGAGCCGGTTACACCTGCATTTGCACCTCGGCAAAACCGATCCGGTCTTGCCCGGCCCCCGCCGCGGAGCGGAGCACCAACGTCTTGTTCAGCGTGCTGCCTGCAACTGGGGATCGCTGGCCGGCGTCAAGGGAGTCGTGCCCCGTTCGAGGCACTTGAACGCCGATTCGGCGACCGCGTTGGGTGAACCGGCGTGGGAACGACCACGCCGGCACGTACGGGTGCAAAAGGGCCCAGGTCTTGCTTGGTACCCCGTCAGAACACGGACCTCCCTCGAAAGTTGTGCCGGAGCTGTGGAAAAGTCTTCCTCCAACCATGATTCCCGTGACCAGGGCCGGCGACCCTCGCTGCAGTCCCAACAGACCCGCCTGAAGCCCGGTAAACTGGAGCTCATCCAATCACACGATGGACAAGCAATGGACCAACTCGCTCGGCGCTGACACGCGCCCGCTGCCCATCGAGGCCGCCGTCCCCGCTGACTTCCACATCGGCCCGGTGCGCATCGCGCCCGCAACCGTTCTCGCGCCCATGGCGGGCGTTACCGATACCGTCTTCCGCCGCTTCATCCGCCACGCCAGCCTGTACACGCCGGATGCCGCAGCGCAGACCACCGATATCGACCAGGACACCACAAACGAGCGTTCCGGCTGTGGCCTCCTGATGACCGAGTTCACCTCGGCCGACGGCCTCAGCCGCATGCGCGAGACCAAGCGCAAGCGCTACCTCACCTACTACGAGGACGAGCACCCGATCTCGGCGCAGATCTTCGGCTCCAACCCCGTTACCCTCGCCGACTCCGCCCGCATCATTCAGGACGCTGGCTTCGACCTCGTCGACCTCAACCTCGGCTGCCCCGCTAAGCGCGTCGTCAAGTGCAACGGCGGCTCCGGCCTCTTGCGGGACCTTCCCCTCATCGCCGAAATCTTTAAACAGATCCGCGCTGCCGTGACCATCCCCTTCACCGTCAAGTTCCGCATGGGCTGGAACGACAGCAACATCGTCTGCGTCGAACTCGCCAGGCTCGCCGAAGACTCTGGCCTGGACGCCGTCGCCCTCCACGCCCGCACCCGCGAGCAGGGCTACACCGGCGACGCCCGCTGGGAGTGGATTGCCGCCGTCAAAGACGCCGTCACGATCCCGGTCATCGGCAACGGCGACATTCGCACCCCCGAAGACGCTGCCGCCATGATCGCGGCCACTTGCTGCGACGCCGTGATGATCGGCCGCGCCGCCCCCGCCAATCCATGGATCTTTCGCCAGATCGCGCAGTACACCGCAAGCAAGCGGCAGACCGGCGTTGGCCGCTATGATCAGCCGTCGAACGAAGACCGCCACCGCATGATCCGCGACTACTTCGATCGTCTGCTGGCCGAGGTTGCGGAGCACCCCGACACGGACGAACCCGCGATCACCGACGAGGCCAAGCGCTTGAAACGCGATCACGAAAGCGCGCAGCGCGAGGCCATCGGCAAGATGAAGCAGTTCGCCGCCTGGTTCACCCACGGCGTACCCAACGGGGCCCATCTGCGCCGTTCCATCTTCGAAGCTAAACGCGCCGACGACGTCATGTCCGAGGTGGAGGCCTTCTTCGAGGCCCGAATGACCGCGAAAGATATCATCGCGGAGCAGTCCGAAGACGCCCTGATCGTCGCTCCGGCAGCCTGGGGCTAAGGTGAACGAGTCCCGGCGAGTTGGGCGCGTACTCGGCCGTTCAAAACTGTCTCGCCGAGGAACCGCTGGATAATACCGTGCGCATGACGACCATGCGCTGGCTTCTTGCTCTCGCCCTGATGCTGCAAGCTCCTCGCGTCAGTCCTGCGTCCGTTCTGCATTGGACTACACGGCTGATGAACACGGAATGCGACAACCGCCCGGTTCTGTCACCTGTTATTCCAGTCCTGCAATATCGACCCTCACATCCCGACATCGATACACCGCAGGATTTCGTCGCCGAACGCGGGTTTCCGGCGGGCGAAACGCTTCGGCTCGGAGTTTGCAGCGGAGAGGTCCACATGGTTCCGAGCGAAGCATCAGCCACCCTCCGGATTACCGTCCACGTGACCCAGCCCCTGCCCAGAGATCTCACGCCCAAGAGCTATCTCCAGGAACTTACGGTGTATGGGCAGCAGGCCACCATGGGTTGGAAGCTCCCGGAGAGCTCTCATGCCGTGATTTATGTCTATGTTCCTCGCCAGACTTCCGTCGACATACAGCTGGGGAGAGGAAATTTGGAGATCAAGGGCGTGGAAGGCAACAAGCTCATCCATGTCGGCAAGGGTGAGGCGAAACTTAACCTTAGCAGTGCACTTCCCGAGTACAGCCACATGACAATCCATGTCTCTATGGGCACCTTCGAGGATCGGCGCGTGGGCGGCCACAACAGCCACAAGGTTCCGCTCAAGGAAGAGTTCTCCGCGGAGGGTCTCTACAGCGCCGACATCCACGTTGCGATGGGCAAAGTGGTTCTGCTGCCCAGTTAATGAATTCGTTCGTGACCTCATCACCAAGGGATCTGCCTCGTCAGTGGACTTCCGGAGCTGCCTGCTCCCATTCACGAAAGTTCGCATCCTAGTAACCGAGTAGTTTCCGAAGGTACCTCTTCCGGAACACCCGCGATACCGGCCACACCTGCACGACCTTGTACGGCTCTCGCACCCTAACCGAGGAGCAACACGATGCTGCGACCGTCAGACTTCAGCAAACCTCATAAAACAACCAACGTCACGCCTTACCAGATGATCGCCAGCCCTTCCGACCTACCGGAGCGCGGCTCGTCCAACGGTGGTGTCTTCCACCGCGGACAGATTGTCTGGATTCAGGAATCACCCGCTCCTATCTCCGTTCCCCACACGACCATCGGCTTCGTCGACGGTCTGGGACATGTGCTCATCGACCCGCGCGTGCTTCGCATGATGGACGCCGTACAAAACACACAGAATTAACGTCGTCTACGTTCCGCAGAACGTAGCGCCCACGCACTCCTCAGGAGAGGCCGGAGCAGCGAATTGCTGCAGATCCGGCCTTTCTTCGTAAGGACTAGTCACGACGGCAAGCAGCTCTTCGAACGGTTGGAAGTCCTCGCGAAGCACTGCCGCCTGCAAGGCCGCCTCCACCCGATGATTGCGCGGAATGTATGCGGGGTTCACCCTGCGCATGGCTATAGCGATCTCTGCCCTTGCACGGTTCTCTTCCAGCAGACGGGTCCTCCACATCGCAGCCCAGACGTCATACGCCGCAGACTCGGCGAACAGGGACCGCACTGCCTCATCCCCGTCCGGTCCGGCAGCCGCATCGCATAGCCGCCGAAAGAACAGCGTAAAGTCCACGCGGTTGGACGTCATGCGCTCCAGCAGATCGTAGATCTGCGCCCGGTCCCCGTCGCGCGCCTCCGCAAACCCTAGCTTCTGCCGGAAAGCTACCTCATACGCCTTCTCAAAGTCAGTTCCAAAGCCAGCCAGAGCCGCATTGGCCGAAGCCAGCGCCGCTTCCTGGCTGCTCTCCTCTTGCTCCATCACCGGCAGCAGCGCCTCCGCCAGGCGCATCAGGTTCCACGACATCGCCCCCGGCTGGCTTCCATAAGCGTATCGCCCATTCCGGTCGATGGAGCTGAACACGGTCTCCGCGTCATAGGCTTCCATAAACGCACAGGGTCCATAGTCGATCGTCTCGCCGGAGATGGACGTGTTGTCCGTGTTCATCACCCCATGGATGAACCCAACCGACATCCACTGAGCCACCAACCGTGCCTGCCGTCCGATAACGCCCTCCAGAAACGCACGGTATGGCCTCTCCGCCCCGGCTGCCTCGGGATAGTGCCGCGCGATGGCGTAGTTCGCCAGCGTCCGGACGCCGTCCGTGTCGCCCCGCGCGGCAAAGAACTGAAACGTCCCCACACGTAGGTGGCTGGACGCCACGCGCGTAAACACCGCTCCCGGCAATGCGGTCTCGCGCATTACCTGATCGCCGGTGGTCACGGCGGCCAAAGCCCGCGCCGTGGGTATGCCCAGAGCCGCCATCGCCTCGCTCACTAGGTACTCGCGCAGCACGGGACCCAGCGCAGCGCGGCCATCTCCTCCACGCGAGAACGGCGTGCGGCCGGCCCCTTTCAGCTGGATGTCATACCGATCACCGTTCTTCGCCACCACCTCGCCCAGTAGGATCGCCCGCCCATCGCCCAGCTGCGGCACAAAGTACCCAAACTGATGCCCCGCATACGCCTGCGACAACGGCTGCGAGCCCTCGGCCACGCGGTTCCCGGCAAGAACTTCCACACCCTCCGAACTCGCCAGCTGGGCGGGATCCAGCCCGAGGCTCCGGGCGAGCTCCACGTTCAGCTTGACCAGTCGGGGTGCTGAAACCGGCGTCGGCACCAGCCGGGCAGAAAACCGCTCGGGCAACCGTGCGTAGCTGTTGTCAAAGGGAAACTCAGGGCTCCGCGCTTCGGAGGTGGCGACCGGCACTTCCACGGCGTCATTTACAGGAGTCATCCCCATTGGATGTCCCGCGTACGCCCTCGCTGCAACGTGCCTCCGAGTTTCGGCAGGAGGCTACTACCATGGGGTATGAACCTTCGCATCCATGCTGCCGCGCTGCTCGTCAGCCTTGCCCTGCCCGCCATTGCTTCGGCCCAGGCGAGCGCTCCCCAGAACACCCCGGCGCCCGGTGCCAACCCCGCCCCCGCGAACACGCCCAAACAGCCTGAAGATCCCAAGACTCTTCCCGAGCGCCTGCCCGCCGACAAATCCGTCCCGCAAACCATCACGGTCAACGGCAAGACCATCCACTACACCGCTATCGTCGGCACCATCGATATAAAGGCCAGGGACGGCAAGACCACCGGGCAGGTCATGTACACGGCCTACACCGTCGACCCGGCCAAGGGTCAGACCACCACGCGCCCTGTGACCTTCGCCTTCAACGGCGGCCCCGGCGCCAGCTCGGTCTATCTCAATCTCGGCGCCATCGGCCCAAAGCGTATCGCCTTCGGCAATGCGGGCGATTCCGCCTCCGACCCCGCCGTCCTCACCGATAACCCGGGCACCTGGCTCGACTTCACCGACATGGTCTTCATCGACCCCATCGGCACAGGCTTCTCCCGCTCGCTCGTCGACGAAGCCGAGACCAAGAAGCTCTTCTGGGGTCCCACCCCGGACGTTGAGTACCTGTCGCTGGTCATCTACAAATGGCTCGTCAAGAACGACCGCCTGCTCGCCAAAAAGTACATCATCGGCGAAAGCTACGGCGGCTATCGTTGCCCCCGCATCACCCACTACCTGCAGGACCAGCTCGGTGTCGGCATCAACGGCCTTTTCCTGGTCAGCCCGTACCTCAACCCGAGCATTGAAGACGAAGGTCTCTCCCCGACGCGCTTCATGATCTCCTTGCCTTCCATCACCGCAGCGCACCTCGAAGCCGGAGGCAAGCTGACACCCGATGCCATGCAGACCGTCATCGATTACACCGAAGGCGACTACGCCACAGCCATCCTGCGCGGCCCCGAAGACAAGACCCGCACCGATGCCATGATCACCAAAGTGACCGACATGACGGGCCTCGACCCCAGGTTCGTGCGCTTCTCCGGCGGTCGTCTCGAGATCGGTGCCTATCTTCGCGAAGTCCATCGTGAACAGGGCGAGATCGGCTCCGTGTATGACTCCAACGTCACTGCCGCCGATCCTTTCCCCTTCTCGCCCAATCAGCGCTCCAACGACCCCCTGCTCGAAAGCATCATCGCCCCCACCACCACGGGCATGGTCGACTTCATCACGCACACGGTCGGATGGAAGACCGATGCCCGCTACTTCGCGCTCTCCTATGACGTGGGCGAGCACTGGGATAACGCCTCAGAAGACCTTCGTCGGGGTGCCGTTCCCGATCTCCGCCAGGCCATCGCCGCAGACCCCAAGCTCAAGGTGGTCATCGTCCACGGCTGGAACGATCTCTCCTGCCCCTTCATGGGCAGCGTACTCACGCAGAATCAACTGCCAGCCAGCCTCGGCAAGCAGCTCTCCATCCACGAGTTTCCGGGTGGCCACATGTTTTACACCCGTGCACAAAACAGCGCCGGCCTTCACAGCATCGCTGAAGGGACCGTGGCAGCCCATTAAACCTTCAGCCTGCATGCCTCCACAGGTATGAGTGAACCCCCTCCTGCGACAAGTTGCAGGGCACTTTGTTGTAGTCGAAAGTCGACGAATTTCAAGCTTTTCCTGTTGACTTCAGGAAACCCGAAGGTAGTATGAACAGCCATGCCCCCTGTCCATGGACTCTCCCGCTACCTGGCCTTCGTGTGCCTCTTCGCCCTTACCTTCCGCCTGTGCGCAGCGGAAGGTTTCACGGTCACTCCGGTCCACTACGACCAGGGCTGGGACCTCTATGGCATGGAAAAGTCCGGCGATGTAGTCGCCTGGGACTCCTTCAACGCCACCTATCAAACCTACATGGAGGGGGAACTCATCAGCCAATCCAACAGCGCTCCGGATAGCTCCCTCATGGACGGGGGCTCCGCCTGCACACCGGGCACACCATCGGGTTTTTCGCTATCCGCAGCGCGTTGCAATGGCTCCTTGAAGGCGATTGACGTCTGGGATCTCACAGGCAATGCCAACGCGCACACTCCGGCCTTGTATGGCGGCTCCGTCCTGCCGGCAAACCTGATCGCCATGGGCGGCGGCGGTCCCTTGTTTCTCAACGCTGCGGGCGACATCGCCTGGGATGATGCCTACTCTGACACCATCTACGAAGCCACGCCAACGGTTTCCTCAGTAACACCGGAGCCTTCAAGCATTGCCCTGCTCGCCACCGGAGCCACGGCGCTGATCGCTGCCGCAAAGCGTCGCCGCACTCACTAGAGCCTTTACGACCTCCAGGACCCCAGAACACCTCCCTCACGCTTGTCGCACTCCCTCACGCTTGTCGCGCTCGTTTACGCTTGTCGCGCTCCCTTACGCTTGTCATTCCGTAGCGCAGCGAAGGAATCTGCTGTTTGCCTGGGGAGCCACATCACTCCAGGAAGCAGACAATCACGACGAAACAGAAGAGCGCTGGCCAAAGGCCAGCGCTCTTCCTTCCACCTGAACAGCTTGCCGAGGTCTATGCGAAGCCGGCAGGCTGTGTCTCGAGGTTGGCTGCAGTTGCGGGAGCCGAGCTGGCCACGCCACTGAAGGAACCGTTGATACCGTTCGGGAAGAAGCCGCCCTTGGTAAGGCCTTCTCCGCCGTACGCAAGCGCCAATACCTGCGTCACGGTGCGGAGCGCCGGCAAACCGTTCGAGATATTGATCGGCAGGTACTGCGTCATCGGACCGGACGGCGGCGGGATCAGATCCGCACCATCGAGCTTCGGCGTCGTCACCTTCAGGGCCGCAATCTGCGTGTGCAACGAACCGGTATGCAGCGCTTCGGTGGCGAGGATGCGTGCCGCTGTCTGAATCACAAGGGGCGTGCTCAGAAGGTGGGCTGCGCCAGCGTACGCGCTTACGCCGATATCCTCAAAAATGCGACCAAGGCTGAGGAACTCACCCTCAGAGCCGAAACCCATACCCAGGGCATTCAGGTTGATGTCGGGCTTCGCAATCGCCAGACGGCCCAGAAAACTCTGGATCAGCGTAACGTGTGCGCGCTCGTCTGAGCCGATCTGCGTGATGATCTCGTAGCTGTTCACCGAGTCATTGGTGAAGTTCACCAGCTTGCCGCCCACAGTCTTGCCACCATCACGCGAGCTGACGCCATTGGTGGAGACACCCGAGGTCTTGATCCCGAACCGCTCGATGCCGTAGCCATACCGGCCATAGGTGTAGAACTCCGACTCGAGATACTCCAGGTTCAACGCAAAGTTGAGCACATCGATCTCGGTAGAGCTCTGAGCCTCGGCAGGCAATGCGCCACCCACCGTCATCGCGCCCACCGCGGCCGAAGCCACGCCAAGCACCTTCAGAAACTTGCGCCGATTCGGGGAAGCCTTGATTACTTCTTGGATCATGCTTTCAGACATGCGATCTCCTTACTGCAAAAACAGCCCCTTACGCGATGGAGGGGGTGGGGGGGATTGTGATTTGGCGGCAGCGTCCCCGAAAGGGGGCAGCTACAGGTGTCTGCGTCAAAGGCAGCAGCGTGGACTCGGGAGCCGAAGCTGAGGACGTCACCATTGCCGGTGTACTGGAAGAGGTAAACAGGGCAAACTTGTCGATGCTTTTGGTAGGAGCGGTAGGAAAACCATGATGAAGCCTGCCGGAGGTCACAAAGGACTCCTTACCCTCACTCGGGTCGTGCTTGCAAGTCTGCAACAACTCCGCCAGAAGAACTTCATCCCTCTCTGAACCGGAGAGGTCAGAGGGAGTGGAATTGTTGTCACCGAAACGAACGTAGTCCACAGGGGCATCCATCAAAGCAAGGAGAAAGTCGACGCAGCTGAAAAGCCACTCCCGGTACGCGGGGGTGGTCGGGAAGTGGATGGTTTACAACATGGTGGTCACGACAGTTCCGGCCACGATGGACAGCGGCAACGATCTAGCTCGGTTTTGAGAGATACCCGTCGATGCGGCGGAAACAACGGACGTTGCGCAGGCAGCAACGCGAGGTGACCTTCCGTGAAGTTTCATGACATCTCCGGGCTACGTGGGGCGTACCGGAGGGCAGACAAACAATCGAAGTGAATCAGGTACGGACAATCTGCGAACGTCGTACAGCGGGCTGAGCACCTACGAATGAAGAGCTCTATTCACGCTGCCGAGTGGGCGCATCCAATGAAGATGCCCAATGTAGCAGCTGGGCCGTCTGGCTGTCTCAAATGTCGCCTACAGTCGACGCTGGCAGCGTCCTCGACTGCCTGAACGCTTCCCACGCCTCCATGCAAAACGGCGACCCGAAGGCCGCCGCTCACATCGTTCGCATCGCTTCTTAGTGAATGTCGAACTGCTCCGGGTGCAGGCTTGGATCGCTCTTGACCAGAATCGTCTTGCCCGCAACCTCTTCCATCTCCTGCAGCCACTTCGCGTTGTTCGACTTTAAGTGCTTCACAACCTCCGGGTTCACGCGCAGCATCACGTCACCCTTATCGAGCTGCTTATGCATTTTGCGCAGCTCGATATAGATCTCGTTGCATACCGTGATCGGCGACTTCACCATGCCCGTTCCTGCGCAGATACCGCAGGTCGTCGACAAGGTGCGCTCCAGGCTCTGCTTCACACGCTTGCGCGTGATCGCCACTAGGCCGAAGTCGTTAAACTGCAGAACCTTCGACGGTGCCCGATCCTTCTTGAGCTCTTCTTCCAGCGCAATCAGCACCTTCTGCCGGTTCTTGCGATCATCCATGTCGATGAAGTCGATCACGATGATGCCGCCCAGATCGCGCAGCCGGATCTGCCGCACAATCTCAGGAATCGCATCGAGGTTCGTCTTGACGATCGTGTCCTCAAGCCGCGCGGTCTTGCCGACATACTTGCCCGTGTTGATGTCGATGGCCACCAGCGCCTCGGTCTGGTTGATCACAATGGACCCACCCGACTTCAGCCACACCTTGCTGCGCAGCGCCTTGTTGATCTCCTCGGAAATCCCAAACTGATCGAACAGTGGCGTGTCTTTCGTATATAGCTTCACGCGCCGCATCAGGCTCGGCTCGAACCGCTGCAGGAAGCGCAACACGCGCTCATACTCGGTCTCGGTATCGCACCAGATCGCGGAGAAGTTCTCGCTCACCTGGTCGCGCAGCACGCGCTCCACCAGGTTGAGATCGTGATAGATCAAGGCCGGCGATTTCGAGCTCTCGGATCGCGACTTGATGTCCGCCCACAGGTTCAGCAGAAAGCGCAGATCGCTCCGCAGCTCCTCCTCGCTCGCGCCCATGGCCGCTGTGCGCACGATGAAGCCGCCAGCGGCTTCGCCCTTCTCACTCAGCAGGATCTCCTTCAAGCGCCGCCGCTCGCTGTCCGACTCGATCTTGCGGCTTACACCGACGTGATTCACCGTCGGCATGAACACAAGAAAACGTCCAGGCAGGGCGATATGAGACGTAATCCGCGCACCTTTCTTGGCAATCGGCTCCTTGGCGATCTGCACCAGCACCTCCTGCCCCGGCTTCAGCAGATCGCTGATCGCAGGCAGGTCCGTGTTCTGCATCGAATGGCGGCTCCCCCGTCCACCGTTCCGCGAGCCAGCCATCCCGCGCCGGTCCCGTCCGCCACGGTCGCGGCCACCCCGATCACGGTCTCGTTCGCCTCCGCGTCTCGGCTCACGACGGCCTTCACTGCCGCCGTTCTCCTCGCCGCGCCGGGCTGGCCGCTCCTCTGCGAATTCCGGAAACTCGCCCATGCTGGCCGCGGAGGGCTTGTCGCTCTCCTCATCGAACCCAGCCTGTTCGCCTTCGAGGACCTCGTCTTCTTCAATCTCGGCGAAATCACTCGCCGCGATCTCGTCTGAACCTTCCAGCTCGTCTTCTTCCATCTCTTCTTCGTCGATCTCGAAGTCGTCGTCCTCCTCCTCATCGTCGACCTCGGTGATCTCGGCCTGTGAAATCTGGTCCAGCGCGCGGTCGCGCGCCAGCGATCCGATCTCCGCGCCGGCCTCAAAGGTCTCCTCCTCGGTGTCGTCGCCGTAGCTCGCCGCCACGTCCAGCACCTCGGTCTCGTCCTCGTCGATGATCTCCTCTTCCAGGTTGCCGTCGCCCGGCTCAAACGCCAGCGGCGCTCCCCCGAACTGACCTGTCGGTGCACCCGCTTCCGCGGCCTGCGATGTCGCGGTCTCGCCTATCAGCGCGCTGGCGCGCTCGGAAAGCACCGCCGTCTCGTGCTCGATGGGATTCGTCGGGTCTTCTGTCGACACCGGGACCGCAATCTCGCCCGGAAGCTCCGAAAGCATCTCCCCCGTATCGCCGACCGTCGTGTACTGGTGCTCGGTACCGGCGTAATCCGCCTGCACCGCCGGGTCGCCCTCGTTTACGTCCTCGTCATCCGCCACCCCGCTCTGCCGGAACTCACTCGGGCCTGCGGGATCGACACGGTAGGACGCCGACGCGTCCTCACCCGGCTCATACTCGTGCGTCTCTTCTTCCAGTTCCTCGCCCGCATGCGTGGGCTCCAGCTCGAGGCCGGTGTGCATGGCCTCCACGGCTTCCAGCAGGGCCGGCGATGGGCCAACCGGCTCCGCCAGATCCGTCTCCGGCTCATAAATCACATCGTCCGCAACGGTCGCCTCGGCCTCACTCACTGCCTCGTACGCTTCCATCTCAAACTCAGGCACGTCATCGGAGGTGCCGGTGGCCGACATCAGGCTCTCCCCCAGCGGCAACGGCGTGCCTTCCGGCTCATGCTCGGAGCTGATGCCCGGTTGCACAGCGTCCATCGGATGCAGCGCCTCACGGGCAACGGCACCGCTGCGGTAGGAGACCGGGGTGGCTTCCCCGTCTGCCGCTGGCTCCTGCGCCTGGATCTCAGGCGAGCCTGTCTCCTCAGGACGTCCGAAACGCCCCCGGCGACGGTCTCGGTCGCGACGGCGGTTGGACCCCCGACCGCTCTCCCCCTCGGCAACCTCGCTGGCCTCGCTCGACTCGCTAGACCCGCTCTCAACCGGCACCGGTGCAGAAGACGCGCTCGCAGGTGGTTGCTGCTGCGTGCGTCGCCGGGACAGAGTCTCACCGGGCAGCGTCATGCCACCATCCCAGCCGGCCAGCGAGAGAACGATCTCGGTAGTTAGCCGCGCCGTCAGGTAGCTGGGCTTCGCTTTGGCGGAAACCTCCGCCTGCGCCGCCTCGCCCTCTTCGTCGCGGCGATACCGCGACAACGATTCGCCCGGCAGGATCATCGGCTCAGCACCGGCCTGCAACTCAAACCCGCCGGTCTCTTCAGGGTTCCGGTCGCCCTCGGGACGACGTTCGCGATCGCCAAAGCGGCCCCGTTCACGTCCTCTTCCGCCCCGGTCGCGTCCGCCCCGCTCCTCACGTCCACGTTCCCGGCCCGGCGCGCGCTCGGCCGTCTCTGCTTGCCCGAAGATCTGCTCCACCGGCTCCGGATCCGCCTTCACCTCGGTAAAGCTGGCGATCTCTTCATCGGCCACCGCACTTGCGTCGGCAGCCTGCACCGGTCCACGAGCCTCGCCGCTCCGGCCCCCGCGACGCCGGCCACGACGCCCACGCCACCGCCGGCTGCCGTCGCCCGCCTCCTCGCCCTGCGCACCATCCTCCGGAGCCTCGCGGTCGGAATCTTCCGCTGGTTCCGGCAAAGCCGCCGCCACGACAGGCCGTTCGGCCTGTGCCTCGAGCGGCTCCGCTTCCCGCCCCCGGCTACTTCGGTCGCGATCCCCACGGCGCTTCTCGGTACGCTCGCCCCGGTCCCCGCGATCGGTACGCTCACCGCCACTACGTTCACGTCCCTCTTTACGCCCTTCGCCGCTACCACCCTCAAACTCTGCGGATTCGCCCTGTTCTTCCAGGAAATCCGTTATGTAGAGGAAGGCATCGCGCTCCAGCCCGACGTCCACAAACGCCGACTGCATGCCCGGCAACACACGCGTCACGCGTCCGTTGTAGATCGAGCCGGCCAGCGTGTACTCGTTCTCACGCTCGTAATAGATCTCGCTGAGTTCTTCTTTTTCAACGATCGCCAGTCGCGTCTCATGCGGCGTGCTGGAGATATAAATTTCTTTCGACATAGTCACTGCTTTCTGCCCGGGTTGCGGGCAGGCAGGACAGGCGAAGATCAGGCCCCGTCAAGCGTCTAGCTCTCCGGGGCAGCCTCCCTTGC